>CAZREK010000049.1:0-11254 GCA_964598965.1 uncultured Bifidobacterium sp.
GGTCGCTCCGCGATCGTCGGCGCCACCACCACCGACGTCGACGAGGTCCAGGCCTCGCTGGACGGCAAGGAGATGGTGGACAAGGGCAAGTCGGACGACGGTGACCTCGGCTCCGGCATCGGTCGCCGCGCGCTGCTCGTCGGCGGTGGCCTCGTCGGTGCTGCGGCAGTGGTCGGCGGCGTTCTGGCCGTCACCGGTGGCGGCAAGTCGGGCTCCGGCGGTTCAGGGTCCACCGGCTCAATTGGCGGTGGAACCCTCGGCAATGGGGACAAGGAGGTCCGCTTCCTCAACTGGCAGGCGTACATCGACCCCAGCGAGGACGGCGCCACTGGCACGGTGGAGCGCTTCCAGAACGACACCGGCGTGTCGATGACCTACGACGAGAGCTTCAACGACAACAACGAGGTCTACGCCAAGTACTTCGAGCCGTACCTCGGTACCGGCAAGACGATGGACTACGACATCGTGGCGCCCACCTACTGGATGGCCGCTCGGTTGAAGAACCTTGGCTGGATCGAGCCATTGCCGCTGGATCTGATTCCGAATCGTCTCAACCTCGAGGATCGCTTCCTCACCGACTCGTGGAACTTCGGCGCGACGTACAGCCTTCCGTGGCAGGCGGGCCTCACCGGCATCGCGTACAACCCCGAACTCACCGGTCGCGAGATCAACAGCATCATGGATCTGCTCGACCCCGAGTTCAAAGGCAAGGTCGCGTGTCTCACCGAGATCCGCGACACCGTGGGTCTGTTCATGATGGGCCTCGGCCACGACCCGTCGGTGCTCGACCCCGACGCCATCGACGAGGCGCTCGACACGATCGAGGAGTTCACCCAGAAGGGTCAGTTCCGTGCGTTCACGGGCAACGAGTACCTCGGCAGCTTGGAGTCCGGCGACTTCGTCGCCTGCGTCGCCTGGTCGGGCGACATCGTGCAGCTCAACTACACCCGCCCCGACATCAAGTTCGTCCTACCCGAGGAGGGCGCGATGAGCTGGTACGACACGATGGTCATCCCCAAGGGGGCGCCGAACGGCGTCGCCGCGGCGAAGTGGATGAACTACGTGTACGACCCGGTGCAGGCCGCGCAGATCACGTATTACGTGCAGTACCTGTCGCCGGTGAAGGGCGTGCGCGACGAGCTGGTGAAGATGGGTGGCGACGCTGCGACGTTGGCCGAGAGCCCGATCCTGTTCCCGGACACCGAGACGCAGAAGCGTCTGCGAGTGTTCGCAACGCTGCCCGACGATATCGATCAGCACATGACCGAGCGCTTCAACAAGATCATCGGGGGCTGACGTGGCCAAGGCAGACACCGGCGCCGACCGCGCCCTTCGCGAGGGGCGCCGCATTCCTTACCTGCTCGCGCTCCCCGCGATGGGGTTCATGTTCGTGTTCTTCATCGTGCCGATCATCTCGCTGCTGAAGACCTCGCTGTCCACCAAGCCCGACCGTTTCAAGCCGCACTACGATTTCACGTGGGAGTGGAGCAACTACCGCGAGGCGTTCACCCGCTTCGGTGGCCACTTGGCGCGGTCGTTCATCTTCGCCGGCCTGGCGACGGCGCTGTGCATCCTCATCGCGTATCCGGTGGCGTACTTCATCGCGTTCAAGACCGAGAAGTGGCGCAACGTGCTGCTGGGTCTGGTGATGGTTCCGTTCTTCACCAGCTTCCTGCTGCGCACCCTCGCCTGGCAGTCGCTGCTGGCCGACCATGGCCCGGTGCTCAGCTTCATCCGCAACGTGCACCTGGACGGGGTGCTCGAGTCGCTGGGTGTGTTGCAGAACGGCCGCATGCTGAACACGCCGCTGGCGGTGATCGGTGGTCTCACCTACAACTTCCTGCCGTTCATGCTGCTGCCCATCTACGTCAGCTTGGAGAAGATCGACCGCCGGCTGGTCGATGCCGCCGCCGACCTGTACTCGCCGTTCGGTGCCACCTTCCGCAAGGTGATCCTGCCCTTGTCGCTGCCCGGTGTGTTCGCCGGCACGCTGCTGACGTTCATCCCGGCCACCGGCGACTTCATCAACGCTCAGTTCCTCGGCGGCACCAGCGAGCAGAAGGTGGTCGGTCGAGCTGTGCAATCACAGTTCTTGAACCTCAACGACTACCCGTCGGCGGCAGGCATCAGCTTCGTGCTGATGGCCATCATCACGGTGATCGTCATGGTGTACACCAAGTTCATGGGAACGGAGGACCTGGCATGAGCGCCGCGACTGCCAACAAGCGTGTCGGTCGACGCCCGTGGGGCACGTATGTGCTGTACGTCGTGGCCGCCATGACCTTCGTCTACTTGTTCGTGCCGCTGGGTCGAATCGTGCAGCTCAGCTTCAACCACCAGATCGGCAAGAAGAACACGGAGTGGAACAGCTTCACGTTCGACAACTGGACCAACGCGTTCAAGTCCAGTGCGTACATCGAGGCGCTCAAGGAGAGCATCAAGGTCGCCGTTTGGGCCTGCACGATCGCAACCGCGATCGGCGCGCTTGTGGCGTTGGCGATCACCCGCTACAAGATGAAGGGCGGCACGGCGATCAACCTGCTGCTCGTCATCCCGCTGACGACTCCCGAGATCGTCATGGGTGCTTCGCTGTTCACGCTGTTCTTCAACCAGGACGTCACCCGCGGCTTCTGGACGATCGTCATCGCGCACACGATGTTCTGCGTGTCGTTCGTCGCCTTGACGGTGAAGGCACGCATTCGCGGCATCGACTGGAGCCTCGAGGACGCTGCCGCGGACCTCGGGTCGGGCCCTCTGCGGACGTTCCGCAAGGTGACGCTGCCGATCATCACCCCCGGTATCGCCGCCGCGTTCCTGCTCTCGATCGCCCTCTCCATCGACGACTACATCATCACGTCGTTCGTCGCCGGCCCGGTGAAGACCCTGCCTCGTCAGATCTTCGACGGTGAGAAGATCGAGCTGCCGGCGCAGGTGCACGTCATCGCCTCGTTGATCCTGTTCATCTCCGTCGGCATCATCGTGGCGTCCAGCGTCGCGGGGAACCGTCGCCGGGCGCGCCTCGGCTGAGCACAACAGGCACGACACGGCCACCTTCGGGCGGCTAGCCTTTTTCCTGATGCCAAGTACCACCGCGCCCCGCACGGGGCCAGAATCCGAGGGGCCTCCCCGAATTGCGCTTGCGCCGGAGGGGGCCCCGTCCTGGATGGCCGATGCGATCGTGGCCGGCGGCGGCCACCTGGTGCCCCCCGCAGAAGCGGAAGCACTCGTGTGGGCCGCGCCGCGCAACCCGGCACAGCTGGAGGAGTTGCTCGAGCAGCACACGCACTTCACGTGGGTGCAGTTGCCGTTCGCCGGCATCGAGAACTTCGTGCACCTCGTCGACGACGACCGCGTCTGGACGTGCGGCAAGGGCGTGTACGCGGAGCCGGTGGCCGAGCTGGCGTTGGGTCTCGCCATCGCCGGTCTGCGCCACGTCATCGGCTACGCGCGTGAAGAGGAATGGAGCCGCCCGCACGGGCGCAACCTGATCGGCGCCAACGTCACCATCCTCGGTGGCGGTGGCATCTGCGAGCACCTGCTGAAGCTGCTGGCACCGTTCGACTGCCACGTCACCGTGGTGCGCAACCGCGTGGCCCCGATGGAAGGCGCGGACGAGGTGCTGGAACCGGACCGCTACGTCGATGCTCTCGCCGGTGCGGATGTCGTGTTCCTCGCGCTCCCGCTGACGCCCGAGACGGAAGGCATGATCTCGCGCAACGAGATGGAGCAGATGCCACGGCACGCGTGGATCGTCAACGTCGCCCGTGGCGGCCACATCGTCACCGACGACCTGGTGTGGGCGCTGCAGGAAGGCGTCATAGGTGGCGCCGCACTGGATGTCACCGACCCCGAGCCGTTGCCGCCGGGCCACCCGCTGTGGAGCCTGCCCAACTGCATCATCACCCCGCACGTCGGCAACACGCCGGAGATGGCCATCCCGTTGTTGTCCGAGCGGATCACGGCCAACGTCCGCCGTTTCGCCGCGGGTGACGACCTGGTGGGCCCGATCCACGTCGACCTGGGGTACTGATGAGCCCGGTGGAACTGGCCGACAAGGTGCTGCGCACGTTCGTGGTCGACGGTCGGCTTACCCAGATTCCCACCAAGCACGCCAAGAAGCTGGTGGTGCTGGACTGGCTGGCGCAGGAGTTCGAGATCGGCCGCCATTACACCGAGCGTGAGGTCAACGAGATCATTGCTCGCCGTCACCCCGACACTGCAGCGCTGCGCCGCTACATGGTGGACGAAGGCTTCATGGACCGCGATGCCGGCGAGTACTGGCGCAGCGGCGGCACCGTCCCGCCCGCCTGAAGGCGGCGTTCGGAAGGTTGGGCGCCCGGGATCGGCTGCTAGCCTTGCGCTGCCGTTGAGGGCGATTAGCTCAGTCGGCTAGAGCGCTACGTTCACACCGTAGAGGTCACGTGTTCGAGCCACGTATCGCCCACCGCTGAAGCCCCGTGCCGATCCCGGCCGGGGCTTCTGTCGTTCTCCGGGGCTCGTGGCCGTGGCCCGCCTTCCCAGGTTGACGCGCTCGCGGTCTCGCCACCAGGTGCGACGCGCAGAAAGCGCGTCAACCTGGCGACTGCGGGGCGGCTGAGGTCACAGGCTCGCCCGTGATCCGTGGAGGGCACCGCGGCTAGTTTGCGACCATGCCGAGACACTGCGAACGACCGGGCTGTTCGCAGCCGGCGGACGCGATCTACGGCATGTCGGCAACCCTGTTGTCCGTGTGGCTCGAGCCGTACGACGAGAAGCTGGCCGCCCGCGCCGGCGTGCTCTGCCGCCATCACGCGGACGCGATGGTGGTGCCACGCGGGTGGTCGCTGGAGGACCGTCGCGACCCGACACCGCGGCTGTTCGCGGAGAGCACTGGCGCCGCAACTGCGCCGACGACCGTCGAGCGGCCTCCGGTCGGGCAGGCCCCGCCAGAGGTCGACGCACCGGTGTCGACACCGAGAGGCGAGCCGAAGCCTCGCCCGAAGCGGCCGCGCAAGAAGGCCGACGAGACCGGCCAACTGGAGTTGGGCGCCGAGCTGCTGCCCGAGGAACCAGCCGCCGCCGCCGAAGAACCCACTCCTGCACCACCGCAACCCGCCGACGACTACCCGATCGACCCCACGCCGTTCTCGCCGTGGCGCCCGAAGTTCGACCAGAGCGACGACCTCGACGGCTTGTTGCAGGCGCGTTCACCGCTGTTGTCGCGGGCATTCCGTGGCAAGCAGCCAGGCGGCCGTGAGACCTGAGAACGCGTCGATGGCGCCCGCGGTGTGCGGACGCCATCGACAGAGTGGACAGTGAGGGTCAGTCGGCGCAGTGCTGGTCGACCCACGTGTGGGCCTTGGCGACCTTCTGCTCCAGCGCCTTCAGGGCGGCCTCGGCCTTGTCGATGCGCTGACCGAGGCGCGCGGCGACCTCGGTGCGACCCTTGGCCTCGGCCTTCTGCTGCAGCTTGGTGAGGCGGTCGATCGCGGCGTGCAGGCGCTTGTCCAGCTTGGCCGCACGCTCGAACGCTCGGTCGGCGGCATCGCACTTCTGCGCGTCGGTCATCTGGCTGACACGGCCGCCGTTGCCCGAACCAGATCCGTCACCGTTGCCCGAAGCGGACACGTTGGACGCGAGGCCCAGCGTGCCGACGGCGACGGCTCCGGCGACGACGGCGAGGATGCGGTTGCGGTGGGGGGTGGTGTTCATGGGTGGCTTCTTTCGTAGTGGGTGGTTGCTACGAACACGATCGTGCAGGTGACGTGTGAGGGAACTGTGAGCGATCGGCGATACTGGCGGCCATGGACGTGTACGCCGATCTCTCCGCCGACTGCCCTGCGGACGCGTTGTTCGGCTTCGTCGACGACCTCGCGCAGTACCCGGCATGGGTGGACCTTGTGCACAAGGCGGAACCGCTGGCTGGTGGCGAACGCCCGGCGTGGAGTGTGGAGCTGCGCGCACGCGTCGGCCCGCTGGCGCGCAGCAAGCGGCTGCGCATGGAACGCACGGTGCACGACCAGGCCGCAGGCCGCGTGGTGTTCGAGCGCGTGGAGGCCGATGGCAAGCGGCACAGCCCGTGGGTGCTCAGCGCGCAACTGGGTACAGCCGAGGGGCTGACGACGCTGACCATGCACCTCCACTACGGCGGAGGGCTGTGGACCGGGGGAGTGCTGGAGCGCGTGCTGGCCGACCAGATCCGGTCCGGCCGCGATCGTCTGGTGGCGTTGGTCAGCCCTTCAGTCGGCTGAACGGCGCCACGCGCTGTACCGACCGTCGGCGCGGCGCTCGAGGTGCAGCGGCAGACCGAAGCACTCGCTGAGCGACTGCGCGTCCAGCGTCGTGTCGAGCGGCCCCTTGCCCACCACCTGTCCATCGCGCAGCATCAGCACGTGTGTCATCCCCGGTGGCACCTCGTCGAGGTGGTGTGTGACCAGCACCACCGGGGGCGCGGCCGGGTCGAGGGTCAACTCGGACAGCGCCTGCACGAGTTGCTCGCGACCACCGAGGTCGAGGCGGGCACTGGGTTCGTCGAGCAACAACAGGCCGGGGTCGTTCATCAGGGTGCGGGCCAGCAGCACGCGCTGTTGCTCGCCGGAGGACACCGTGGCCAGCGGTCGCTCGGCCAGCCAATGCACACCCATGCGTGCGAGACATTCCGAGGCCCGTCGTTCGTCCTCGGTGGTGTAGCGGTGCCACCACGGTTCCAGCGCTGCGTAGCGGGCGGTCATCACGATGTCCAGGCAGCGCAACTGTGGGCGGAACTGGGCGGCCAGGGCCGCGGACAGATAGCCGACTCGGCGGCGCAGCACCCGCACATCGGTGCGACCCAACCGTTCGCCAAGGACATCGACCTCGCCGGTGGAAGGGTGCTCGTACAGACCGGCGATGCGCAGCAACGTGGTCTTGCCGGACCCGTTGGCCCCCAGCACCAGCCAACGCTCGTCTGCCCGGACACGCCAGTCCAGCGGTGCGAGGATGGTGCGCTCGTCACGCACGAAGCTGACGCGTGAGAGGTGCAGCGGATCGGTCATCGGGACACAGACGATAGGGGGTGACTCGGATGCGAGAGCGCGACCGGCGCGTTCATTGTAACGCGAATGCAATAACGGCTAGGATTCTTCAGGTGCGACGGCTCGTTGCTCCCCTGGTCGCTCTCTGCGTGGTAGTGCCCGCGCTCCCCGCGCGGATCTCGCACGCGGACGACACCGAAGCCGAGCAGGCGGCACGCGAAATCGCTGCTGCCCGCGACCGCGCCAACGACGCCGCCGACGCGTTGTTCCGCGCCGAGACGGAACTGCAGGACCTGCAGTCCGACCAGGCTGTGCTGGAGGCCGAGATCGCCCAGTTGCGCGGCCGGATCGCCGACCTCCAGGCGCAGGTGCAGCAAGTGGCCATCAACCGCTACACCCGCACCAGTGGCGCCGGCACGCCATTGCTGACCGGCTTCGACACGCCCGGCGAGCAGATGCAGGTGCAGGCACTCACCGAGGTCATCGCCGACACCTCCGACGAGCAGTTCGACGACTTCGATGCCCTGAACCGCGACCTGGCGTACAAGCAGAAGGTGCTCGACGGTCAGCGTCAACGCACGGAGGCGCAGCAGCAACGCATGACCCAACTGCGCGACCAGGCCAACGCGGAAGTAGAACATCTGAAGAAGGTGGAGGCACAGCGGCTGAAGGATGAAGCCGTGCGCAAAGCTCTGGAGGTCGAGCAGAAGCGACAGGTGGCAGCGGCGGAGAAGGCTGCCGCCCAAGTGGTGACGACCTCGAAGACGGCGTCCGGGGCGGCTGCTTCCGCAGGTACCACCGGCGGTGGTGGTGGTTCGGTCAGTTCGGTACAGCGCAACTGGGCCGGCGTGGACTGGTTGTGTCCCACCGGATCAGCCAACACCGGGTTCAGCGATACTTGGCTGGCGCCCCGCCCAGGTGGCCGCGTGCACCAGGGCACCGACATGATCACCGCTCGCGGCACCCCCCTGTATGCGGTCGTCGACGGCGTCGCCAAACCGCGTGTGAACGAACTCGGCGGCAACACCGTCAGCCTGCTGGGTGCCGATGGGAACTCGTACTACTACGCCCACCTGGAGAGCTGGGGCAAGGTCGGCAACGTCACGAAGGGCACGGTCATCGGCTACGTGGGCATGACCGGCAACGCCAGCACGTGGCACCTGCACTTCGAGATTCACCCTGGCAACGGTGACGCGGTCGACCCGTACCTGACGTTGCTGGCGCACTGCCCTGCACCCCCGGAGTGAATCGCAGCAGTCGACTCGCGTAGCGTGAGCGCCCGTGGGGGATGACGGCAACAGCGAACTTGCGGATGCTCTGGCCGCGGTGTTGAACGCATCGGAGGTCGGTGCACCGGTGCGACTCAGCGGCGGCGCGTCGCGCGAAACGTTTCGCTTCACCGCTGACGGTCGCTCCTTGGTGCTGCAGCGCCAGCGTCGCGGGGCGACGCACGACATGGCGGTGGAGGCCGCTGCTCTGCGGATTGCGGGGTCAGCCGGGGTGCCGGTCCCCGAAGTGATCGCGGCGTCGACGGACGCCTCGGCGCTCGGCGCGTCCTACATGATCCTCAGCGCAGTCGATGGCGAGACGATTGCACGCAAGATCCTTCGCGACGATGAGTTCGCCACCGCTCGGAAACGCCTCACTTCGCAGCTGGGTGCAGCAACAGCGGCGCTGCACGCGGCGAACGTCTCGTCGCTCCCGATTGCGGTTCCGGACGGCGACCCGCTCGCGGAGTATCGCGCCGTGCTCGACCTTCAGGGCGAGGCGCACCCCGCGTTCGAGCTCGCCTTCGCGTGGTTGCTGGCCCACCGCCCGGTGGCGCAACGGCGCTCGTTGGTGCACGGCGACCTGCGCCTCGGCAACCTGATCATCGGGCCCGACGGGCTGCACGCGGTCATCGACTGGGAACTCGTGCATCTCGGCGACCCGATGGAAGACCTCGGCTGGCTGTGCGCGAAGGCGTGGCGTTTCGGCGCACGTCCACCGGTGGCAGGCGTCGGTGGGTACGACGAGCTGTTCAGCGCCTACGAAGCCGCGTCCGGTGTCGCTGTCGACCCAGCCGCGGTGCACTGGTGGGAGGTCTTCGCCACGCTCAAGTGGGGGATCATCTGCATCGGTCAGGCGGCGGTGCACACGGCTGGTTGGTCGCGGAGCCATGAGCTGGCTGCCATCGGTCGACGAGTGTGCGAGACCGAACACGACTTGTTCCTTGCTCTGGAGGGCCACTGGTGATTCCGCATGACAGCCCGACAGCGGCACAACTGATCGAGTCGGTTCGCGAGTGGTTGGAGCGCGATGTGCAGCCCGCCACCAGCGGCCGGCTGCAGTTCCACACCCGGGTGGCCATCAACGTGCTGGCGATGGTGGAGCGCGAGCTCGCTCTCGGCGGCGACCAGGCCGTACAGCATCACCGCCGACTCGCCGAGCTGGGTTGCGCGGACGACGCCGAACTGGCGGCGCGCATCCGCTCGGGCGAGCTGGACGATCGCGCGGAGGAAGTTCGGCAGCTGGTGTGGGACGCGGTTCGCGACAAGTTGGCCGTCGCCAACCCCAAGTACCTGCAGGACTAAGCGCTCGGTGACGGCTCTTTGCGCAGCGCGACGGGCTGGCCGGCAGCCAACTGCCCACACGCGGCGTCGATGTCGGTGCCCCGGTTCTGACGCACCGTTGCGTTGACGCCGAGGTCGGTGAGCGTCTGCTGGAACTCGTGCACCCGCGCCTTCGGCGAACCGACTGTCGGGTAGCCCGGTGTCGGATTCAGCGGGATCAGGTTGACATGAGCCGGCAACCGGAATCGGCGACACAACTTGGCAAGCTCCGTGGCATCGCGCGTGCGGTCGTTGACCCCGTCGATCAGCGCCCATTCGAAACTGAGGCGGCGGCCCTTCGCGCGGAGGTAGTCGCCGCAGGCCTTCATCAGTTCGTCCAGCGGATAACGGCGGTTGATCGGCACCAACTGGTCGCGCAACTCATCGTTCGCGGCGTGCAGCGACACGGCCAGATTCACCGGCAGCTCGCGAGTGGCCAGCGTGCGGATGCCGGGCACGAGGCCGACGGTGCTGATGGTGAGATGGCGGGCGGACAGGCCGATGGCACCGTGCAGCCGCTCCACGCTGCCCCACACCGCCGCCTCGTTGGCCATCGGTTCGCCCATGCCCATGTACACCACGTTCGCCAAGCGTCGACCCATCGCGCGCGCGTCGCGGGCGGCCACCACCACTTGCTCGACGATCTCGCCGACGGTGAGGTGCCGACGGAACCCCGCTTGGCCGGTGGCGCAGAATCCGCACGCCATCGCGCAGCCTGCCTGGCTGCTGACGCACACCGTCACACGGTCCGGATACACCATCAGCACGGTCTCGATGCGGCCGCCGTCGGAGAGCTCCCACAGGTACTTCACCGTGTCGCCGCGGTCGCTGACCTTGCGCACCACCTGGGTGAGCGCGGTGGGCAACTCGGCCGCAAGCCGTTCGCGCAGCGCCTTGGGCACATTGGTGATGTCGGCGGGCGCGGCAAGTTGGGTGTACAACCCGGCCCACACCTGGTCCAGGCGGTAACGCGGTTCGCCCTGCAGCGACTGGGCGAGTTCGTCTCGCGTGGGGGTGTACAGCGTGAGGGTCACACGACCTCGGTGGCCAGCTGACCGTAGGCCGCGATGCGCTGGCGGATGACGTCGAGGCTGGCCGTCCAGAACGCAACGTCGGTGACGTCGAAGCCGAACACCGCACCGAGTTCCTCGGCGGTGTTCATGCCCGCGCGCGACAGGGCGTCGTCGTAGTGGGTACGGAAGCGATCGGGGTCTTCGCGGTACTTGGCGAACAAGCCCAGCCCGAACAACAGGCCGTAGGTGTACGGCCAGTTGTAGAACGACGCGCTGTAGTAGTGCGGCTTCAGCGCCCACATGTACGGGTGGGCGGTCGACTGCTGCAGCCCGTCGCCGTAGGCCTCGGCCTGTGCGGCCAACATCATCTCGTTCAGTTCCGTTGCACCCAAGGTGCGACGCTGGCGGCGGGTGTACACCTCGCTCTCGAACAAGAACCGCGACCGAATGTCCACCACGACCTGGCAGGACCCCTGCAGGTCGACGTCCAGCATCGCCAAACGGTCCTTGCCCTCGAGACGCGTGAGCGCTTCTTCCACCACCAGGGTCTAGCAGAAGATGCTGGCGGTCTCGGCCAGCGCCATCGGCATGTCGCGCTGCATCATCGTGCGACGCGCCAACTGGGTGTTGTGGTAGGCGTGCCCCAGTTCGTGGGCAG
>CAZREK010000050.1:0-11091 GCA_964598965.1 uncultured Bifidobacterium sp.
CGAGGGCGGCGAGGACGGCGTGGTCGCCGCGGGCACCATCGTCACCATCGTGTACGAGGGCGACAGCGAGGACATGGCCGAGACCTACCTGCTGGGCCACATGGAGGAACGCACGGGCGACCTCGACGTGATGAGCCCGCAGAGCGCGCTCGGTAGCGCACTCATCGGCGCGTCCGAAGGCCACTGGGTGCAGTACACCACCCCCACCGGCGCCACCCTCAAGGTGCAGGTGCTGAAGGTGGCGATGGCCTAGATGGCCATCCGCGACGGCAAGGTGGCCGACGCCGACATCTCGGAGGCCGGCAAACCGCACCTGCCTCCCGGCGCGGCGATGCACCTGCCCGGGCGCGGCACCACGTTCGTGCGCACCATGGCCGGCCCGCCGAAGGCGCCCACGGTGCTGCTGCTGCACGGCTGGACGGCCAGCTGCGACCTCAACTGGTACACGTGTTACCGGCCGCTGTCGCGCCACTACCGAGTCGTCGCACTCGATCATCGCGGTCACGGGCGCGGCATTCGTTCGCGCAAGGCGTTCCGGCTGGAGGATTGCGCGGACGACGCGATGGCCGTGTGCGACGTGTTGGGCATCGACCGCGTCATCCCCGTCGGCTACTCGATGGGCGGGCCAGTGGCGCAGCTGGTGTGGAAGCGCCACCGCGAGCGCGTGCGCGGCCTGGTGTTGTGCGCCACGGCGCCGTACTTCATCACCAGCCGCGAGGAACGCATGGGCTTCCTCGGGCTCAGTGGGCTGGCAGCGCTCGCCCGCCTCACACCCACGCAAGCCCGCACCTGGTTGACCGAGCAGGTGTACTTGCAGCGCAAGACCGAGGAGTGGGAGCCGTGGGCCATCCAGGAGGCCGCGCTGCACGACTGGCGGATGGTGCTGGAGGCCGGCAAGGAGATCGGCAAGTTCAACTCGCGTGAATGGATCGGCGACGTCGATGTACCCACCTCCACACTGATCACCATGCGCGACAAGGTGGTGCCCGTGCGCCGCCAGGTGCGGCTGTTCGAAAGCATTCCCAAGGCCGAAGCCTTCCGCGTGGACGGTGACCACGACGCGGTGGTCGCCAACGCCGACCGCTTCGTGCCCACGTTGCTGCGCGCGGTACAGAGCGTGGTGGAGAGGTCGCGCGACAACCCATGAGGCGACTGCTGAAGTTCACCGCGTTTGCGGGCGCCATCGCCGCGATCGGCGCACTCATCCGTAGGGAGCAGGCCCACCTGCGCACGTCGCGCTCGCAGCGCAACGTGGATGTCGCCAGGCTGGGGGCGACGGTGGGGCGCCACTACGCCACCACTGCGGCGCGCAAGTTGTTCGCATCGGCCGAGCGACGCGTGGAGCTGGATCAGGAGCGCGAGCTGAAGACCGCCGAGGCGGTCGCCGAACGACTGGGCAGCATGAAGGGCGCGCTGATGAAACTGGGCCAGATGGCCAGCTACGTGGACGAGGGTCTGCCCGCACCGCTTCGGGAGGCGCTCGCCCAGCTGCAGTCCAACGCCCCACCCATGAGCGCGGAGCTTGCGGCAGGCGTCATCGAGCGCGAGTTGGGCAAGCGCCCGGAGGAACTGTTCGTGCAGTGGGACCCCGAGCCCATCGCGGCGGCCAGCATCGGCCAGGTGCACCGCGCCGTAGTGTTGGACCCAGCGACCGGCCAAGAGCGCGCTGTCGCGGTGAAGGTGCAGTACCCGGGCGTTGGTGAGGCGGTGGAGGCCGACCTGCGCAACGCGAACCTGCTGGGGATGGTGCTGCAACAAGGCTTCGGTGGTCTCGACGCGGACGACATGGTGGCCGAGATCAAGGAGCGTCTGGTCGAAGAGCTGGACTACTCGCTGGAAGCGCGCAACCAGCAACTGTTCGCCGACTTCTACCGCGGCCACCCGTTCATCCACGTGCCGGAAGTGTTGCCCACGTTCTGCGGACGCACGGTGCTGACCAGCGAGTTGGTGAACGGCCACACGTGGGCGGAGATGAAGACGTGGTCGCAACACGAGCGAGACCTGGTCGGCGAGACCCTTTTCCGCTTCGTGTTCCGCAGCTTGTACGGCCTGCACGCGTTCAACGGCGACCCGCACCCGGGCAACTACTTATTCCACCGCGACGGCAAGGTCACCTTCTTGGACTTCGGCCTGGTGAAGCAGCGCGACGACTCGGATATGCGCACCTTCAACGGCATGGTGAAGGCCGCTGCGTTCGATCACGATCAGAGCGAGTTCCGCCGCATCGTGGAGGCGGCGGGCATGCTGCGGCCCGGCTGCCCCTCGCCCGACGAGGAGATCGGCGAGTACTTCAGCCAGTTCTACGAAAGCGTGCGCCACGACCGGCCGGTCACCTGGAGCAGCGAGTACGCCAGCGGCATCGTGCGCCACACGTTCGACCGCACCAGCCCCATCGCGCAGTACGCCACCGTGCCCAAGGCGTTCGTGTTCATCCAGCGCATCAACCTCGGCCTGTATGCGTTGCTGGGCGAGTTGCAGGCCACGGGCAACTACCGGCGCATCGCCGAGGAGCTGTGGCCGTTCGTCGCCGGCCCGCCGTCCACGCCACTGGCCGAACGCGAGCGCGGCTGGCTGGGGGGCCTCCGCCGATAGCGTGCTGCGAATGCGCCGACTCGCCCTCGCCCCTCTCGCTGCCGTTCTGCTGATGACCGCATGTGGTGACGCGAAGTCCAGCGACGGCACTGCGGCCGCCGACACCACCGCGGCCGCCACTGGCGAGACCGCTCCCGCACCGGCAAAGCCCACTGTCAGCCTGCCGTCCGAGCTGCCCACCGAGCTGCAGATCACCGACCTCATCGAGGGCACTGGCCCCGAGGCCGCTGTGGGCGACGGCGTGCTGGTGCACTACGTCGGGGTTCGTTCGGCCGACGGGGTCGAGTTCGACAACAGCTACGACCGTGGCGAGCCGTTCGAAGTGCTGATCGGCGCCGGAAAGGTGATCGAAGGCTGGGACACCGGTCTGGTCGGTGTGCGCACCGGCATGCGCCGCCAGCTCGACATTCCGGCCTCGATGGCCTACGGCGAGCAGGGTGCCGGCGACGTCGTCCGCCCTGGTGATGCGATCTCGTTCGTCATCGACGTCGTCGCCGTGCTCCCCACCTCCGATGCTGCCGATGAGCCGCACGTGGAGGTCAAGCCTGCGGCCAACGTCGACGTGATCGCAATCACCGAAATCGTCGAAGGCACTGGTGCCACGACCAAGGAAGGCGACCGGGTCGCGATTCGCCTCGTTGCCTACAGCGCTGAGACCGGCGAGAGGCTGGACAGCACGTGGGGCGCGCCGCCGCTGACGTTTTCGTTGACGGCGGACACCGACGCCTACCCGGGCTTGGTGGCCGCGGTGAAGGACATGAAAGTGGGCGGTCGCCGTCTGGTGCAGATCCCGTTCCTTCTGATGTTCGACGGTCAGGGCAACAGCCAATTGGGCCTGCCGGCCAGCATCGACCTCACGGTCGTGGTCGACCTCGTCGCCGTGTACTAACGCCCGAGCCTGGGCTGCGCCGACCAGGGCTTGCGCACGATCACCAGGTTGTTCTGCGCCATCTCTCGCGGCTCGCGGCGCAGCACGACGATGGACGCCCGGTACTCGCGCGCGGCGAAGTACGCCGAATACACCGGAAGCTGATCGGGCCGGACGTCCTCGATGATGTACACCCCTCCCGGAGCGAGCCGGTCGATGCTGCGCTCGAAGAGGGGGATGCCGCCGTCGACCTCGTGCAGCCCGTCGTCGATCATGAGATCGAAGCCGTCTCTGCCGATGGCCTGCCACATCGCCTCGATGGACGACGACGAGGTCTGGTCCACGTGGTACGTGCGGATTCGATCCTCCTCGAAGAGGATCTTGTCGTCGATGTCTGCGCCGTACACCTCGGCGTTGGGGAAGTAGTCGCGCCACACTCGCAGCGAAGCGCCTGGGCGACCTTTGAGGCCCATGTTGCAGGGCATCGACAGGTCGGCTGACCCGATGCCGCACTCGAAGACCAGCCCAACCGCTGCCCGGCAATGGTCGAACAGCTGGGCGTAGAGGTCGGCGTAGTTGTGCGGCCGCCACGGGTACGGGGTAGGACGATCGCCACGCGATCCCTTGTCCGAGCCATGGAGGTCGCACAGCTCTTGGAGGTCGTGAGGCTGTTGGCTGTAGCACCACTCCGCGCTCAACGGCATGGCGTCGAGCAGCGCAAGTTCCACGTCATGCCGCTGCGGCACCGAGATCGCGGCGACGGGCGGGGCGGGCGCGGGTTGCGCACCCCCAAGCAAGCCACTGGTTCGCACACGAAGGGCGTGAGCCACACGTCGGGGGGATCTGAGTGTCGAACGTAGAACCACGATGAACCAGTCTGCGCCGTGGGTGCCAGCCGCCGTCAAGTCGACACGCGCCGAGCAGGACCGACGAGCGACTCAGGCGGCCATTCCGTAGAACACCTGGTCGGGGTCGTGCTCGAAGCGGATGACGGTGGCGCCACCGGTGTGGTCACGCACTTCCACGACGCGCGCCCTGCGCCTGGTGGGGTATTCGAACGGGCGCCGCGGATCCAAGCCGCGCACGGCGCGCCACTCGCTGCTGACCAACGCGATCGCGTCGAAGTCGATCGCTCGCGCCGCATCGGGGTGGCGCATCAATGAGTCGATGTCGTCCGCGTCGGCGATGAAGCACACCCGCGCTGCACCGGGGTGCTGGGGCTCGAGGCCCTCGGGGTCGATCACCTCCAGCCCGTAGAGGTGGCAGCCGCGAGCGCTGTCGGCGAAGTCGATGGTCTGGTGCAAGCGAGCCTCGAACCAGCGGGCGAGGCGGAACGGGAGCGTTGGTTGTGCGGTCACGCCCCAACTGGGTACGGCGAGATCGCCGCAGCGGCAGATCAGCATCATTGGTCTGCGATAGATTTCATGCAGTCCAGAAGGGCGCGACCTGCGTTCAGGGCCAAGGAGACCGCGTGGAGTGGTTGACTCGCAGCAGCCTGGCCACGCGTCTTCGTTCGCCCTGGCCACCCGCGATAATGGCGATCATCCTTCCGTTGATCCTTTTCGGGTCGACCGAGGTTGATGATGCCTACATCACCTTTGGTGCAGCCCGAAGCCTTGCGGAGCACGGCGCGATCTGGAACTACAACGGCCATCCACTTGAGCAGTCGAGTTCGATCCTGCACGTCGCCGTGCTGGCAGCGCTTCGAGTGCTGACCAAGGCCTCCATTCCTTGGATCGCACTCGTTGTCGGACTTCTTGGTGCATTCGCGACTGTCGCCGCGACGCACCGGCTCGGCCGCGAAGTCCTCGAGAGACATTGGGTCTTCGCAGCTTGGTGCACAGCCACGGCTGTGCCCCTCACCTACTGGGCAGTCGGTGGCCTCGAAACCACGATGGCAGCCGCGAGCCTGACCTGCGCAGTTGCTGCATTCGTCGGACTGCTGCGCGTCGGCATCAGCCGAATGAGACTCGCCGCCGCATACGGGGCCGTGGGCGCCTACGTCGCGCTCCGCCCGGAAGGAGTCTTCGTCGCCCTCGCTGCGGTCGCCTCGCTGGTAGTCCTCTGGAAGATTGGACCACGCAGGTGGAACTCCAGGGACGACGACACCGCCGCCCCGCCCATGAGGCTTGTCGCTCATGCCGTGACGGCCATCGCCGTCCCATCTGCAGCCCTGTTGGTCCTGCGACGCCTTGTCTTCGATGCATGGGTGCCGCATCCCGTCTCGGCAAAGGCGCACGGGATCGATCTGCAACGGGGCGTGCTCTACTCGCTGACGACCCTTGATCGGGTTTCGACGCTGGTCCTCGGCGTTCTTGCGCTGCTTGCGATGGTCGCAGTTGTCCGAGCCGTCAGGACGACCAACGTCGCACTCGCTCTCGTGTCCTCCGTGACCATCGCACAGATGTCGATGGTCCTCATCACAGGTGGGGACTGGATGCGCGGGGGACGATTTCTGTGCACCGTCTTCCCCCTCATCGCAGTCCTGGCCGCAGATACCTTGTCGCGTCTCGCGCCTCGTCGGGACGCGTTGCTGGCAACGCTGCTCATCTGCCTCAATCTTCTCGGTCTCGAGGCATTTCGACGTTCAGACTCCGAGGGGACCTCCTTCGGACGAGCGACATCCGTTCCCGATGGATCACAAACCCCGGACGGTTTCCCTGAGGCGATGAGTCGCGGCGTGAGACGCGATCTCGCAGCACTGCCAGCGCTCACGCAGACGGTCCGCCGTCTCTACGACGCACTCGCCGAGCCGGTCACCGTCGCAAGTGGGCAAGCAGGAGTCTCGATCTACTACCTGACCTCAAACAGTGACTTCGAAGTCAGGTTCATCGATCGGTATGGCCTGACCGACGACTCCTTCGCCGCCTGTGACGGATTGTTGAAGCGCTCCGTCTACGGCGCGGTGATCAACTACGACGTATGGTTCGAACACGAAACGGACTGTGCCGTTCCGAAGCCTGATGTGATCTTCGAGCTCGGGCGCTTCGGTGACATCCCCGCGATCGCAGACGAGTACACCCTCGTCTTCCAACAGGTCGGCGAGGTGGAAACGGACGAGTCGCATCCATCAGCCTCGGTTTCACTCACACAATTCGTGGCGGTGCGAAACGACTTGGTCCCGAGGCTGCACGATTAGCGCGGCAACGCGGCCGACAGTTCCGCGGCCGCGGCAGTCACCTGCTTGCCGAACATCGCCCGCGGGCTGCGCGTCAGGCGCTCGATCGGGCCGCTGAGGCTGACCGCCGCCACGACCTCGCCACTACGTTGGCGAACGGCCGCGCTGACCGAAGCGACACCTGCCTCGCGCTCCTCCACGCTGTCCTCCACGTCGAGGCCCTGGGTCAGCACGCGGCCGGCGGAGCCCAACTCCAGCGGTAGCAGCGCACCCTCGGGCACGATCCAGCGCAACGCATGCAAGGCCTGCAGCGACACCACGCAACGGCGGCCGTCGTGCTCGCGCACGTACAACTGCACGCTCTCACCGGTGGCGTCGCGCAGGCGGGTGAGGATCGGGCCCGCAACCTCGGCCAGCGGAAAGGCCTCGGAAGCGGCATGACCGAGGCGGATCAACTCGAACCCGAGACAGAACCGTCCGAGCGCGTCGCGGCGCACGAGGTGATGGTGCTCCAGGGCCACGGCCAGACGGTGGGCAGTCGCCCGCGGCAAACCGGTGGCGGTCTGCAACCCGCCGAGGTCGAGCGGCCCGTCCACGAGTGCGCGCAGGATGACGACGCCTTTGTCGATCACCCCGACGCCGCTTAGACTTTCCATCAGCGAGAACACTATCTCAGAAAGTGAGACAGGACATCATGGCGCCCAAGACCCTGCCCGAGAAGGTGTGGGACCGGCACGTCGTCTACTCCGCGCCGGGCGAGCCCGACCTGCTGTACATCGACCTGCACATGCTGCACGAGGTCACCAGCCCACAGGCGTTCGACGGCCTGCGCCTCAACGGCCGCAAGGTGCGCCGTCCCGATCTCACGATCGCCACCGAGGACCACAACATCCCCACGGCCGACATCGACCAGCCGATCGCCGACCCCATCTCCGCCCGCCAGGTGGAGGTGCTGCGCGAGAACGCTGCGGAGTTCGGCATCACCGAGTACCCGATGGGCGACCCGCGCAACGGCATCGTCCACGTGGTGGCGCCCGAGCAGGGCCGCACGCTGCCGGGCATGACGGTGGTGTGCGGCGACAGCCACACCGCCACTCATGGTGCGTTCGGCGCGCTGGCGTTCGGCATCGGCACCAGCGAGGTGGAGCACGTGATGGCCACGCAGACGCTGCCGCAGGTGCGCCCGCAGTGGATGAGCGTCACCGTCGACGGCACGGTCGCCGCCGACGTCACCGCCAAGGACATCGTGCTGGCGATCATCGGGCACATCGGCACCACCGGCGGCGTCGGTGCGGTCATCGAGTACCGCGGTTCGGCGATCCGTGCGCTCTCCATGGAGGGCCGCATGACGCTGTGCAACATGAGCATCGAGGCCGGCGCGAAGGCCGGCCTGGTGGCGCCCGACGAGGTGACGTTCGAGTACCTGAACGGCCGCGAGCATTCACCCAAGGGCGCCGACTGGGACGCTGCCGTCGCCGACTGGAAGACGCTCGTCACCGACGAGGGTGCCAAGTTCGACAAGGAAGTTGTCATCGACGCGGCAACCATCCGGCCGATGGTCACGTGGGGCACCAACCCGGCGCAGGTCATCCCCATCGACGGCATCATCCCGTCCGCCTCGGACTTCGAGGGCAACACCGCCGACAACGTGGGGCGCGCGCTCGAGTACATGGGCCTCCAGGGCGGCACGCCCATCCGCAACGTCAAGGTCGACACCGTTTTCATCGGTTCGTGCACCAACAGCCGCATCGAGGACCTGCGCGCCGCAGCCGCTGTGATGAAGGGCCGCACGGTCACCGTGCCGCGCGTGATGATCGTCCCCGGCAGCCATGTGGTGAAGGCGCAGGCCGAGGCGGAAGGGTTGCACGAGATCTTCCGTGCCGCCGGCGCCGACTGGCGCGAGCCCGGCTGCAGCATGTGCCTGGCGATGAACCCCGACAAGTTGGCACCGGGCGAACGCTCGGCCAGCACCAGCAACCGCAACTTCGAAGGTCGCCAGGGTCGTGGCGGTCGCACTCACCTGGTCTCCCCCGCCGTCGCCGCCGCGACCGCGGTGGCCGGCCACTTCGCTCTCCCGGAGGAACTGGCATGAAGGCCGTCAACGTCATCACAGGGCGCGGGTTGCCGCTGAAGCGCAGCGACGTGGATACCGACCAGATCATCCCCGCGGAGTGGTTGAAGCGCGTGGAGCGCACCGGCTTCGAGAAGGGCCTGTTCGCCACGTGGCGCGACGATCGCAACTTCGTGCTCAACGACGAGCGCTACACCGGGGCCAGCATCATGGTGGCCGGGCCGGCGTTCGGTGTCGGCTCGTCACGCGAGCACGCCGTGTGGGCCATCCAGCAAGGTGGGTTCGATGCCGTCATCGCGCCCAGTTTCAGCGACATCTTCCGCAACAACTGCACCAAGAACGGCCTGGTGCCGGTGGTGCTGCCCGAGGCGACCGTGCACCGCATCTGGGACGCGATCGATTCCGACCCGAACGTGGAGATCACCGTCGACATGACGCGCCTCACCGTGGAGGTGCCGGCTGCGGGCATCGTCGAGTCATTCCCGATGGACCCGCAGACGCAGCATCGGTTCATCAACGGGCTGGACGACATCGGTATCACGCTCTCTCACGCGAGCGAGATTGACAGCTACGAGGCCAAACGCCCAGCCTGGTTGAGCTGACTCGAAAGAACGGCGGACATGGGACTGTTTCATCACGGCGTGCCGTCATGGCTGGTGCGCTGGCTACAGAACGCGACTGACATCCATCATTCGGTGGAGACCGGCACGTATCGCGGTGACTCTGCGCTGCTGCTCGCCGACGCGTTGGGGGCATGCACTTCCATCGAGGTGCAACCGGAACTGGCACAGCAGGCAACGGAGCGTTTCGCTGACCGCGGAGACGTCACCATTCTCACCGGCGACTCGCGTGCACTGTTGCCGCAGCTGTGCGCGACGCTGCCGCAACCGGCCTTCTTCTGGCTGGACGGGCACTGGTCCGGCGGCGACACCGGTGGTGCTGAGGCGCCGTGCCCGTTGTTGGACGAGATCGATGCCGTCGTCGGGTCCGGTCGCATCGGGGACGTGATCGCGATCGACGACGCACGACTGTTCGGCATCGGGCACGACCTCGACCCAGGGATGCGCCACTACCCGCGGCTGGTGACGGTGCTCAACCGTCTCGAGGCCGCCGGCGCAGTGACGTTCGTGCTCGACGACATCATCGTGGCCGTGCCGCCGCAACTGCAGGCGTCCTTCGCCGAGTTGTGGAGCGACGAGGGTGTGCGCCAGCGCGTGTTCCTGTTCCAGATCTGGGACTCGATCGAGCGCTTGTGGCAGCCACCCGCACCGGCACCGGCGGCGCCCACCGCGCAACGCCGGTGGAGTCGCCGGCGCGCCTAGCGGCGGCGCAGGCGGAGAATTCCGCACCCGCTCTGGCAGCCGAATGACGAGTCGACCTCGGGCGACGTCCAGTCCACGCCTGTGTGAAGTTCTCCCAGGTCGTCGACGTAGGCGAACTCGAGTACCTCACAGGCGGGCTGCACGAGGTCCAGCAATGTGCTCACCGCGAACACGCGATGAGCATCGAACTCCACACGCTGAGGGCCGATCATGGTGGAGAGGTACACCGTGCCACCCGGCTCCACCATCTTCACCAAGTTGGCCCACCCGGTACGCCACGCATCGGGGTCCACGTCGTCGCCGTACCGGCCAAGGCCGAAGTGCTCGATGGAGTGGAGGCACGACAGCGAGTCGGTGGCTGATTCCCAGGCAGGATCGTCAGTGGTGATGTCGTGCTGATGAAAGCGGATCCCGGACGCTGACGAACGCACCGGCCGCAGGTCGAGCACATCGATCTCCCTGAACGACGCCACATGAGCGACGAAGCCGTCGATGCGAGATCCCACATCGACGTGGCGACGAGGCCCAGCTGCCGAGATCCATTGGGCAACCAGGAGGTCTTGATGGAAGTACTGGCCTCCGGCAACCCCACCCGCTTCGAAGCGGTCGCGCCAGCACGGCCAGTCCGCGCCGCGTGGAAACTCGTCGCCGGCTCGGGCGAAGTAGGCATCTCGGTTCACCAGGTAGGCCGCCCGACCGCGGCGGCTCTGGCGCGCAGCCCGAAGGTCGATGCCATACGGTTGCAGCCCACGGATGATGGCCCGCCGCAGCTTCGCGAATCCGAACATGATCACCACTCCCCGCCGACCGTACGGACGGTCACACACCCGAACCTACTGACCCCAACTGACGGCCTGCCACCTCGGCTCGATCAGGTGGGCACCCATTCCGCCAGGAAGCCAGCCAAGTGGACCGAACACTGTGCGCTCCACACCCTCGCGGCGGTACAACTCATCGCCGACTTGCGCCGCCCACCAGCAGAACGTGGAGTTGGACATGATCAGGTGAGGCGTGGCGACCATTCGCCAGAAGTCGTCGTACGCCGTGACCGTCAGCGAATCCGCTAGACAGCCGAGTGAACGCAGCACCTCAGCGACCTCCGCTCCCCGGTTGGCGTCCT
>CAZREK010000051.1:0-11083 GCA_964598965.1 uncultured Bifidobacterium sp.
TCTGAATGTGAAGAGAAAAAAATTAAGCCTATCGTTGGCACAAAATTGAAGATAGCTGAATGGAACGGTACCCCACGCGCTTCCTGCGCGACGCACTCGCGCAGCACGGGGTGGTCACCGCGGCTGGGTTGTGGGACTGCGAGCCGCGCAGCAAGGTGCTGGTGGCCGGTGTGGTCACGCACCGTCAGCGGCCGATGACCGCGCAGGGCGTCACGTTCATGAACTTGGAGGACGAGACCGGCCTGATCAACATCGTCGTGTCCAAGGGTTGTTGGGCGCGCCACCGCAAGATCGCCCGCGGCGCACCCGCGTTGTTGATCCGCGGCCGGCTGGAACGCAGCGAAGGCGTCATCAACATCAGCGCCGAGGAACTCACCCCGCTGCCGGTGGGGGCCACACCCAGCAGCCGCGACTTCCGCTGATCACGTCTGCGCCGGGCGCACGGGCATCACACACTCCTCACATCCTGTTGAGGCTGCCCCCAGGGACTGCGCTCATGCTCGGCGTGTCGACCCAATCACTGAAAGGACACACCGATGGCTCGCACCCCGTTCCTCGCCGCCCTGCTCACCGCTGCCAGCGTGAGCATCTCGGCACTCACCGCCTCCCCGGCTTCCGCAGCATCGGCCCCCGAGGGCACCTTGCAGATCGCGCTCGAGATCCACGTCGAGAACAGCGACGACCCGGCTGCGGAGCTGGAAACGGTGTCGCGCATGGCAGCAGCTGCCAGTGCGCACGACATCCAACTGACGTTCAGCCTGGACGAAACGATGCTGGAGTACCTGGCCACCGCACCACCGGTGGTGGTGAACACGGTGCGCGTCATCGAACGCATGGGGCACCAGTTCGGCTTGCACGCAGACCTCGCCGGCATGGGACAGCGGGCTGCAACTCTGCACCTCGCGGAGATGCAAGCCGACTACCGCACCATCTTCGGACATGTCGGGCTGACCCTCTCCGGTGCGTGCACACAGTCCGGCGACTGGATCGCCGCGGCCAACGCGAACGACATCTGGACGGTCGCCGGAGTCGTCACCTACTGCGAACGCAGCCTGTCCACCGAGGCCTACGCGGGCACCGCGTACGAGAGCGAGATCGCCACCGCCAAGTCGGTGTGCACTCGGCCATCCGTCGCCATCTGCCACGACCCCGCACCACAGGCCGACGAAGCCCGCCGGGTCACCCCGTGGCGCACGGACCGTGCGCTGCGCTGGTTGGACGAATCCGCCCGGGCGCGAGCCACCACCATCGTGCCGACGCTGGGCCACACCAGCATGGAGTGCGCCAGCGAGGGGCGCAGCAGTGCGTCGTGCAGCTTCGATGCCGACGGTGACGCGGGGGCGTTCGTGGAACTTGCCGTGCACGCCGACGAACTGAGCGCAGGTGCCGAGGGTGCCACGCTGCACATGGCCTGGAGCACCAACAACCGCCCCAGCGCGGAGTACATCGCCGACGTGTTCGCCGCACTGGCGGACACGATCAGCACTGCCGGGCCGGTGGACTGGGTGACCCTCGCCGAGGTGTGAGCCTGCCTGTGGTCTACGCGGTCTTGGTGCCTGGTTGGCGGCTGGCCAGCCAGGCACCCACCAGCGCGACAGCGCAGCCCACCACGGACAGCACGTGCACGTGCTCGTCGCGCACGATGGCGCCGAGCAGCAGCGACACCACGGGGATGAGGTACACGCTGGCCGATGCCCGCGAGCTGCCGAGGCGGCCAGCGTTGTCGGCCATCAGCACATAGGCCAGCGCAGTGCCGAGGACACCGAGCGCGACCATCGCGAGGAACGGTCGCCAGGCGAAGTGTGCGTCGCCGGAGGTGGCGATGCCCAGCGGCAAGGTCAGCACCAGTGCCACACCTTGAGTGCGCCACAGCACGGGCAGCGCGCCGTAGCGGCGCTGCAGCGGCACGGCGACGTTGAGCGCGAAGCCGTAGAACACGAGCGCGAGGAAGATCAGCGCGATCCCGCCCCAGGAGTTGTCGCCGCCACCGGCGGGGAGCGCGATCAACACGACACCGGCGAGGCCGATGACGAGGCCGACGATCTGCGAAGTGCGTGGCATTGCCCGCGCCCATGCCGCGGCCACGATCGTGACGAAGATGGGGGTGGCGCCGTTCAGCATGCCGGTGACGCTGGACGACACGTGCTGCTCCGCGAAGGGGAACAGCGAGAGCGGGATGGCCATCCAGATCGTGCCCAACAGCGCGATGCGCGGCAGGTCGGCGCGGTCGATGCGGGTGCGGCGGGCAGCGGGCACCAGCGCCAGGGTCAAGAACCCGAACAGCACTCGCATGGGCGTGATCATCGCCGCGGGGAACGCGTCGAGCCCTTCGGCGATGAAGAAGAACGAGGTTCCCCACACCAACCCAGGAGCCGCCCAGCGGAACCAGTCGGTGGTGGTCATGTGATGCGTCGGGGTCGTCACGCGATGGAGGCTACGAGCCGTGGCGGGCGAAGACGAGCGGGTTTCGGTCGTGACGCTCTGTGCCGTGTCACCGCGCCGGTCAGCGCTTCGCCAGCACGCTGCGCAGGCGGGCATCGGGCGCGGGGCGGGCGCCGAGGCGCTCGATCACCCAGGCCGAGATCGACGTCGCGTACCGTGCTGCGGCCACCGCATCGCCGCTGTCCAGGTAGTGGGCCAGGAAGCTGCCGGCGAACGAGTCGCCCGCGCCAGTGGCGTCGACGAGGTTGTTCGTGCCGGCAGGGATGGCGGTGCCCTTCCCGTCCTGCCACACCAGCGCGCCGTCGGCATCGAGCTTCAGCATGATCAGGGCGCCCGGGTACAGCTCGGCCAGGGCGGGCGCGATTTCGTTCGGGTCGGTGAGCCCGCCGGTCAGCATCGCGCCCTCTTCCTTGTTGGGCAGCAGGATGTCGATGCCCAAGTCCTGAGTGACGGCGAGGAAGTTGCGCACTCCCATCTCGCCGATCATCTGGAACGAGCCGGGGTCGAACGACAGTGTTGCGCCCGCGGTGCGAGCCTGCAGCGCGGCGACACGCGCCGCGGTACGCGGCGGGTCGACGAAGAACGACCATGCCGTGAGGTGCAAGTGGCGCGCCGTACGAATCGCGTCGCGCGGCAGCTCTTGGGGCAGCAGGTAGAAGTCGGCACCGTGACCGGACACCATCGAGCGTTCGCCGGTGTGGTCCACAAAGACTGCGACTGACCCGGTGAGGTGCGCGTCGGTCTCCACGAAGTGCGCGGTGACCCGCTCCATCTCCAGGTCTTCCTGCGCGAGGACACCGAAGTGGTCGCGGCCGATCTTGCCCACGAAGTGTGTGGTGGTGCCGCAGCGGCTGGCCCACACGGCCACGTTGGCGGCGCTGCCACCGGGGGTCAACATGACCTCGCCGAACGTGTCGCCGCCGCGCAGCAGCTCGGTGTTCGTGCGGATCAGCACGTCCCAGGCGAAATCGCCGAGAACACAGAGGTGGCCGGACACAGCGGCACGCTATCCGCTAATCGGACGTCGTCAGCAGCGCAACGCCCAGCGCGGTGAGCCGATGGCCGGTACCACCATCGCGCTCCACCAGCCCTGCGTCGGCCAGGCGGCGCATGCGCGAGTTCATCTCCGCCGGCGTCACTCGTGCGCGGCGCGCCAGCGCAGCCGAGTTCACGCCGGGGTACTTCTCCACCAGGCGCAGGCTGGCGACGGTCCACCCGTCTTGGCGGTCCAGGCGCCGCAGCAGCGCGGCCGCCTCAGCGAGCGCGTCGTCGTTCGGACTCACTCGTTGGGGCGCTCGTTGAGCCCGTCGTTGAACATGCGGTACATCTCGTACACCGACTTGCACGCCTCGCACAGCGGCAACTGCTTGGGGTCGCGCGACGGCACCCACACATGGCCACACAACGCTTCCAGCGGGGTGCCATAGATGCGAGCTTCCAGCACCTTCGCTGCCGCGTTCTCGCCGGGCTCGGTTTTGACGATGTGCGCCTCAACCGGCTCGCCGGTCTGCGGCACCTGCTCGGTGTCGGGGGTGATCTCGACGGGTGCCGGGGCCAGCTTGGTCACGTGCACAGTCAACCACACGCACGACGCGGCCACCTTGGTCGCCAACCGCTATCGTTCGGCCCATGCCGCTGTACGAGTTCCGCTGCCGCGAGTGCGACGAAGTGTTCGAACTGCGCCGCCCCATGAGCGAGGCCTCCGATCCCGCGACGTGCCCGCACGGTCACGACGGCGCCGTTCGTCTGCTGTCGGTGTTCGCCAACGTCGGCGCCGCCTCGGCGCCGCAACCGTCGTGCGCGCCAGCCGTTCGCGCCGCCGCAGGCTGCGGCGGCGGCTGCGCCTGTCACTGACTCGCGTCAGTCGTCCAGCTGCAAGCCGCTGACGGTCTCCACCGGCGACTTCGGAAACCCTTCTGGCGCGCGGTTCTGCTCCAGCGCGTGCAGGATCACGGTGGTGAACGCGGCGGCGGTGGCGATCGCTCCGATCGCGGCGGGCATGACCACCAGCCAGTTCACCCAACGACCGACGGGTGACAGCCGTTCGCCGTCGGACTGGGGCGTGTAGAGGTCGAGTGCGTCGGGGATCGCGCTCACCAGCGCCATCAGGCCGTTGACGATCCAGACGCCGGCGAACGCCAACAGGTCCGCACCGAAGGTTGCCCGCCACACCTTGTACGCATGGTGGAACCCCTTCAGCAGCCCACTGCCGTAGACGGCAGCGGCGGGTACCGCGTAGGACAGCAGGTAGGTGAAGCCGAACGTCACGGCCGATCGCAGCAACGAGGTTGCGGACACCGCTGCGGCATGGTCCAGCCATGCCAGCACCACCGCGCTGAGCAGGATGGCCGGGAGCCGACGGACGAGGTCGGCCCACAGGTGTCGTACCTTCTCCGGCGCCTGCCCGCACCACGTGCGGTACAGCCACGCGGCGACGACGAACTGCAGCGACAGCATCACGGCGAAGCGAATGCCGACCACCAGCGCGTGGACCAACAGGCGACGGCCGCCCACGACCGGAGTACCGAACGAGCGCCAGACTGCCAACGAGGCAACGGTGGTGACGACCACTGCCACCACGACGCGCAAGAGGAAGCGTTGGCGCGCGAGGGATCGCACCACGTGGCGCACCACGGTGAGGCTGTCGCGCACCACATGACGCTTGCGGGTGAGCAGATGACGAACGCGCTGCGTGGATGCGGTCACGAGTCGGTGAGCGTAGCCAACTCGGCCGTCAGGTTCGCCCGAGCAGGCACCTCCGCACTTCGACGCATGTGAGCGGTCGCGAACAGCGAGGGCGTCGCCAGCAGGCGGCGCAGCACGTCGGCACGCCCCCGCCGCCACGCGTCGTCCGACACGTCGGCGTACTCGGCTCGCACAGCTCTCACGTAGTCGGCGTACTCGCCTGGTGACGCGGCGAGCACCGCGAGATCCGCGTCGAGCAAAAGGGCTTCGTCCGCGGCCGCTGCATGGTGCAGCGCCGTCGCCAGCACCAGCCGTTCCACGTCGGCGCAGCGTTCGGGCGACCAGCCCAGGTCGCGTGCACACGTCACTGCCAACTGCGCGCTGAGTGCCTCGTTGTCGGCGCTGAGCGGCTGATACACCACGTCGTGGAACAGGGCAGCGAGGACCACGGCGTGCGTGTCGCACTGTTCGCCGTCGGTGAGGTGCGTCTCCAACACGGCGATGGTGTCGACCACCGCCGCCAGGTGAGCGAGCGTGTGGTAGCGCCGGTGCGGCTCGCGGTAACAGCGCAGGAGGTGCTCGAGTTGCGCAGCGGCGGGCGGTGCCCCGAGCCGCGCCCAGGCGGCACGGATGGTGCGCTCGTCGTCCTCCACGGTGTGATCGTATGACGGGATGGCCGTGCTGATCGACGAACCACGTTGGTGGCTGCACGGCCGCCACTGGAGCCATCTGGTGAGCGACACGAGCGTGGAGGAGTTGCACGCCTTCGCCGCGGCGGCGGGCATACCGCGACGCGGCTTCCACGACGACCACTACGACGTGCCCGAGGAGTACTACGCCGAGGTGGTGGCGATGGGGGCGGTGCCGACCACGAGCCGCGAACTGGTGCGCCGGTTGAAGGCCGCTGGCCTGCGCCGCGCCCCGGCCGAACGGCGGCGCAAGGAACCCTGACGTGCTCATGGCCGCGGGCGAGCGAGCGGCGACCACCGCTCGTCGTCGCCGGCAAGTTCGCGCGGGCAGTGGGCGCCGTCCGGCCCGATGACGAA
Source organism: uncultured Bifidobacterium sp. (assembly GCA_964598965.1). Lineage (GTDB taxonomy): Bacteria > Actinomycetota > Acidimicrobiia > Acidimicrobiales > Ilumatobacteraceae > UBA668. Next base: position 6,174 of record CAZREK010000051.1, read on the forward strand.
CCACTCGAGCAGCTGAATGCCGTGCTCGTCGGTGATGCGGTCGAGTTGGCGCCAGCGTTCGGCATCGCCCGGCAACAGCCCGCCGGCCGGCCGCACAGTGGCCACCACCAGGCACGCCGCGTGTGACACGCCCTCCGCGGCGCGAGCCATGTACTCCGCCACGTGCAGGACGGAGTCGGCCTCCGTGGTGCCCGAGACCACCGTGATGAGGCCACCCACGCCCGCATCGTCGAGGAAGAAGGCCAACGTCTCGGGCTCGAGTGGGTGGCCGGTGGCGAGGAACATCACCCGCAGGGCTTGCGTGCCGTTGCGGACCGGTTCGGGGAGAGGAGCAGGACTGATGGACACGACGACCTCCGCGCGAGCGCCGCCGGTGATGGCGGACGGGACTGGCGGGGAAGCCGTGTGGTCAAGGTACCGCGGGGGTGTGATGGGGTTGACGGCTACGCTGCGGCCGATGGCAAAGGTGACGATCTACCACAACCCGAACTGCAACTCGTCGAACAATGCCGTGCGCATTGCCGAGGAACTCGGCGCCGAGGCCGAGATCGTGCTCTACCTGAAGACGCCGCCCGACGCCGCCACGCTGCGGTCGATCATCGCCAAGCTGGAAGACCCGGTCACTGATCTGGTGCGCCGCGATGCGCTGTGGCGGAAGTTGGGCCTCACCGACGCCGACGCTGCGACCGCCGACCAGGTGGTCGACCTGCTGGTGCGGCACAAGCAACTGTTGCAGCGACCTGTGTTGGTGACTGCCGACACGGCCATCATCGGCCGGCCGAAGGAGCGCGTCAGCGTTCTCCTGGGCGGCTGAGCGTCAGCGGCGGCGCTTGCGGCCGCCGAGCGCCTGCAACAACAGCAGCAGCAACACCGCGCCGACGGCGGCGACCAGCACGGAGCGTAGGTCGAACTCGTTGATGCCCTTGCGGCCACTGGCCTGCATCAGCGCGCCACCGATCAGTGCGCCGAGCACGCCGACGACGATCGTGTACACGCAGCCCTGACGGTCGTCCTTGACGACCCAGCGCGCGAGCAGACCGGCGAACAGACCTTCGAGCACCCACCACAGGATTCCCATGGGCGCGACTGTAGGCCGGTCGGACGACTCGCGCGGGTGCGGCATAGAGTCGGCTGCCGTGACGACCCGCGACCGATCCTCCCGCACGGGGTCGGTCAGTGGCTGGCGCCTGCTGCGCGCGGTCCTGCGTGACCAGCGAATGGGCCTGGCCACCGGCGTACTCGCGGGCGTGTTGTGGAGCAGCGGCAAGGTGGCGGTGCCCAAGCTCACCAGCCTGGCGATCGACCGGGCCGTGCTCGGCAGCGGGTCGCTGCTGGTGTGGACGGTGCTGCTGCTGGGCGTGGCGGTCGTGGCCGGCTGCTTCCTGGCCTGGCGCCGCTGGTGCGCCTTCCGTGAGAGCCGGCTGAGCGAAGCGCTGCTGCGCGAGCGGCTGTATCACCACGTGGTGCGGCTGCACGTCGGCTACCACGACCACACGCAGACGGGTCAGCTGATGAGCCGCGCCTCCAGCGACCTCAACCAGATCCAGTCCTTCGTGGTGATGATCCCGTTGACCGCGTCCAGCCTGTTGATGGTCGGTGCGGTTGTGGTCCTGCTGGCGGTGCAGCAGCCGCTGCTCGCGCTCATCGCGTTGGCGCCGCTGCCGTTGTTGAACCTGATGGCGACGCGCTTCTCGCGTCGCATCCACCCGGCGGTGCTGGCGGTGCAGGCCGAACAGGCGCAGTTGGCGACCGTGGTGGAAGAAGCCGTCAGCGGTGTGCGCGTGGTGAAGGCCTTCGGCGCCGAGGCCGTGACCGCAGCACGCCTCCGCGTGGAAGCCGACGACATCCGCGACGTCTCCTTGAGAGCGGCGAAGGTGCGCAGCTCGTTCCTGCCGGCGCTCGACCTGCTGCCCAACATCGGCCTGGTGGCGGTCCTGGCAGTGGGTGGCCAGCGCGTCCTCGACGGACACATGACCGTCGGCCAGATGATCGAATTCATGCAGTACATCGGCCTGCTGGTCGGCCCGCTGCGCAGCCTCGGTCAAACGGTTGCGTTCGGGCAGCGGGCCGCCGCTGCGCTGGTACGCGTGCAGGAAGTCCTGTCCACCGCGCCCGCCGTCGCCGACCCGCAGGTCGCGCGCGCCTTGCCCACGGCGGACGCAGAGCAGCGGCGGGGTCAAGTGCGCTTCGACCATGTCCACTTCGGCTATGCAGGGCTGCCGCCGGTGATCAGTGACCTCGACCTGACCATTCCGGCGGGCACGTCGGTGGCGATCGTCGGCGCCACCGGCAGCGGCAAGAGCACGCTCGCCCGACTGCTGCTGCGCTTCTACGACGTCGACGCGGGCTCGATCAGCATCGACGGTGTGGATGTGCGCGACCTCGCATTGCACGAACTCCGCGAGGCCGTGGCCGTGGTCTTCGAGGACACCTTCCTGTTCCACGACACCGTCGCCGCGAACATCGCCTTTGCCCGCCCCGGCACTGATCTGGCGACGATCCAGCGCGCGGCGACACTGGCCGGCGCGCACGACTTCGTACGTGCGCTGCCAGATGGTTACGACACCATGCTGGGCGAACGTGGCTACTCGCTCAGCGGCGGGCAGCGTCAGCGGCTTGCGCTGGCTCGTGCGATCGTCGCCGATCCGCGTGTCCTGGTGCTGGACGACGCCACGAGCGCGGTGGACCCGGCGAAAGAGCATGAGATCCGCGAGGCAATGGCCACGGTGATGCGCGGCCGGACGACCATCGTGATCGCCCACCGAGCCGGAACCATCGCGCTGGCCGACTCGGTGGTGCTGCTCGATGGCGGCACGGTCGTCGCGCACGGCACGCACGAGGACTTGCTGAACACCGACGCTCGCTATCGAGAAGTGTTGGCTGCGCTCGCCGCCGAGACGGACGACGAGGAGGACTCGCATGTGGGCGGCTAGCGCGCTCGCCGACGAGGACCGCCTCGACCGCGAGGAGACCAGCCGCGTGCTGCGTCGCTCACTGCAGTTCGCGGCTCCCTACCGGCGCACCATCTGGTGGGCGATCGCGCTCGTGTCCGTCAGTTCGGTGTGCGCTGTCGCCGGGCCGGTGTTCGTGAAGTACGGGCTGGACGAAGGCATCGCCGCCGATCACCCGCCGGCACTGCACTACGCAGTCATCGCCTACATCGGCGCCGTCGTGCTCGGCTACATCGTCGGTCGGCTGCAATACGTCGCGATCAACCGTGCGGGTGAGGGGTTCCTGCGCGATCTCCGTGTCACGGTCTTCGACCGTCTGCAGGCCCAGTCGATGGCGTTCTTCGACCGCAACAAGGCAGGTGTGCTGGTCGCACGCATGACCTCCGACGTGGAGAGCATGTCCGAGCTCATCCAGTTCGGCCTGCTGCAGTTCATCGCCGCAGGGCTGCTGTTGTTGATGACGCTGGTGCTGATGACCGCGCTGAGTTGGGAACTGACGCTCGTCGTGGTGCTGTTCGTCGCCCCGGTGCTGGGTGTCGCCTCCGCCCGCTACCAGCGACAGTCCAACCGTGCTTACCTCGATGTGCGCGAGAAGGTCGGGCAGAACCTGTCCAACCTGCAGGAGACCTTCGCCGGTGTGCGCGTCATCCAGGCCCACAACCGTGAGGACGAGCAGGAGCGGCGCTTCGTGGAGTCCAACCGCGGCCTCTACGGGGCGCACCTGCACAGCGTGCGAGTCAGCACGTGGTATTTCGGCACGGTCGAGTGGTCGGGCATCGTCTCGATCGCGATCGTCGTCGGGCTCGGCGGGTTCATGGTGCATCGCGGTTCGGTGGCGTTCGGCACCGTGGCCGCGTTCGTGTTGCTGCTCGCCAACCTGTTCGAGCCGGTGCAACAGCTGTCGCAGCTGTACAACACGGTGCAGTCCGCGGCCGCGTCGTTGCACAAGCTGTACGGGCTGATCGATGCCGTGCCCGACGTCGCCGAGCACCCGCACCCCGTGCACCTGCCCACGCGGGCTGCGCTCGCCGCGCACCACGTCAGCTTCGGTTACGAGGGCAGCGAGCGCATGGTGTTGCACGACATCGACCTCACGGTGCAGCCGGGGGAGAAGCTGGCACTCGTCGGGCCGACCGGTGCCGGCAAGAGCACGCTGGCGAAGTTGCTCAGCCGCCTGTACGACCCCACCAGCGGTCATGTCGAGTTCGGCGACGTGGACCTGCGGCTGGCGTCGCTGCAATCGTTGCGCGAGCGAGTGGTCGTCGTGCCGCAGGAAGGGTTCCTGTTCGGCGGCACCATCCGCGACAACGTTCGCATCGCTCGCTCCGGTGCGTCGGACGCTGACGTCGAATCCGCGCTGGCCGCCATCGGGGTGCTGGAGCGATTCCACGCCTTCCCCGAGGGGCTGGACACCGAGGTGCGCGAGCGCGGGTCACGGTTGTCGGCGGGCGAGCGGCAACTGGTGTCGCTCGCGCGTGCAGCGCTGGTGGACCCGTCGGTGCTGGTGTTGGACGAGGCCACCAGCAACCTCGACCCGGGTACGGAAGCGATCGTGGAGCGCGCACTCGAACGGCTGATGGAAGGGCGCACCGTGATCGTGGTCGCCCACCGCTTGTCGACCGTGCAGCGTGCGGACCGGATCGTGCTGGTCGACCACGGCCGCATCGTCGAGCAGGGCACGCACGACGAGCTGGTCGCAACCGGTGGGCGCTACGCGGCGTTGGCCGCCGCGTGGGCGCGCAGTCAGGCGCGGTCGAGCACGAGCACGAACTCGAGCAACCCGTTGTCCTCGGTGGACACCGGGCCGAACGACGGGTTGTCGATCGAGTAGTCCTCGAACTTCACCGGGATCTGCCCCAGCACACCGATGCGACCGTTCTTGAACGTCGCCTTGACCTCGAAGCTGACCTCCAACGTGACACCGTGCAGCGTGAGATCGCCGGTGGCCTGCGCCGTCAC
>CAZREK010000052.1:0-11020 GCA_964598965.1 uncultured Bifidobacterium sp.
GGGCGACCTGATCGTCCGAGGTGGGGACGTGCGCTGGCCCTCGGCGGGTGCGGTCTCACATCAGCGGCTTGACCACCGTCTCGTGGATCTGTGCGAGCTTGTCCGCCCGGGCGGCCGCAGAGTCGCCGAGCGTGAAGTCGGGCACTGCGAACTCGTCGAAACCGAGTTCCTGGTAGCGCGTCATCTGCTCCTGGAGAAACGCGGCCGAACCGGCAATCACGTTGGGTGCCTTGGCGAAGTCGCCGAACGCGTCGAGTTCGGCCTGGCTGTCGGTGAGCAGCACCATCGCTTGCGCCGACAGACGCAACGTGGACAGCTCGCGACCCTCGGCAGCGCACGCCGCGAGCAGATCGGCAAGGCGGCTGGCCGCGAGGTCGGGCGCGCCCCAGGTGTTCCACTCCTGTGCGAATCGCGCGGTGAGGCGCTGCATGCGCGCACCTTTCGTGCCGACGAGGATCGGCAGCGGACTCTGCACCGGCTTGGGCGAGAACGGCGCATCGGTGAGCGTGAACGATTTGCCGGCGAACGTGGTGGACTCGTCGCGCAGGAGGCGGTGGATGATCTCGATGCCTTCCGCGAAGCGAGCGACTCGCGGGCCGACATCCAGCAAGTCGAAGCCGTAGCAGGCGTGCTCGTTGACCTGCCAGCCGGCACCGATGCCCAACACGGCGCGCCCGCCGGAGATGTGGTCCGTCGTGGTGGCGCGCTTGGCCAACACCGCAGGGTGATGGATGGTCAGCGGCGACACCATCGACACCAACCGCACGCGAGGCACGACTGCGCCGATGGCTGCGAGGATGGTCCAGCAGTCGTACGCATCGCCCGGGTCGGGCGTGCCGTCTGGCCGGTCGGGCATCATGTGGTCGGCGTACCAGAACGAGCGATAACCGTTCCTTTCGGCGAACTGAGCGAGGGCGAGAGTTTCCTCCCACGAGCGGTCGAATGCGGGCCACACGGCGAAATCCATGGTCGGACTCTACGATGACCGGCGATGACTGAGGGACGCGGCGACGGTTTGTGGGAAACACACGCAGGTTGGTGGATCGACGGGTTCACCGACGGCGCCGACCCGGAGTACGAAGAGCAAATCCTGCCGCTGGCCGCCCGCGAGCTGGACGCCGCGCAGCGGGTGCTCGACGTCGGCTGCGGCGATGGGCAGGTCAGCCGCCTCGCGGCGAAGCTCGGCGCGCAGGTGGTGGGCGTCGACCCCACGTGGAACTGCGTCAGCGTGGCCCACCAGCGCGGCTCGGCCGGCTTCGCGCAGGCCGGCGCTGCGCAGTTGCCGTTCGCCGACGGCAGCTTCGACGCAGTCGTGGCCTGCTTGGTGTTCGAGCACATTCGCGACGTCGACCAGGCGATCGCCGAGGTTTCACGTGTGCTGCAGCCCGGCGGACGATTCTGCTTCTTCCTCAACCACCCGTTGCTGCAGACGCCGAACAGCGGCTGGATCGACGACCAGTTCCTCGACCCGCCCGAGCAGTACTGGCGCATCGGCGAGTACCTGGTGGAGGACGAGTCGCTGCAGGAAGTGGAGAAGGACGTGTTCATCCCGTTCATCCACCGACCGCTCAGCCGCTACCTCAACACGCTGGCCGAGCACCATCTGTACCTGCACCGGATGGAAGAGCCTGCTCCGCCGCCGGGGTTCCTCGCTCGTGCCGACGAGTACGCCGCCGCAGCGTCGATCCCGCGGTTGCTGTACCTGCGCTTGCTGAAGCGCTGATCCCGCGTACGATCAGCACCGATGGCCGACATCCTCCTCATCACCGGTCTGTCGGGCGCTGGTCGCTCCGGCGCGGCGGCCGTGCTGGAGGACCTCGGCTGGTACGTCATCGACAACCTGCCCACCAGCCTGGTGGACACGATCGTCGAGCTCGTCAGCAAGCCGGGCAGCGACATCGAGCGTCTCGCACTGGTCGCCGGTCGACAGCACGTGGAGCTGCTGCCCAAGGTGGCCGCACTGCGCGCACAAGGTCACCGTGTGCGCATGCTGTTTCTCGATGCCAACACCAGCGCGCTCGTGAAGCGCTACGACGCAACGCGCCGCAAGCACCCGTTGGACGGTGAGGCCGCCGGGTTGGTGGAGGCCATCGAGCTGGAGCGCGACCTGCTCGAGCCCGTCCGCTCCGCGGCCGACCTGGTCATCGACACGACCGAGCTGAACGTGCACCAGCTGAAGGCCAAGCTCGTCGGTGCCTTCGACGAGGCCGGCGACCACCAGCGTGTGCAGATCGCAGTGGAGAGCTTCGGCTTCAAGCACGGACTCCCGATCGATGCCGACATCGTCATGGACGTTCGCTTCCTGCCCAACCCGCACTGGGAGGAGAACCTTCGCCCGCTCACGGGGCACGATCCGGCGGTGCGCGACTTCGTGATCGAGCGCGCCGACGCCAGCGACTTCCTCGATCGTTTCTCCGAGTTGCTGCTGTCCGTGTTGCCGTCCTACGAGGCGGAGGGCAAGTCGTACCTGACGATCGCGATCGGTTGCACCGGTGGTCGGCACCGCAGCGTGGCCGTCGTGGAGGAGATCGCTTCACGGCTGCGTGAGCACGGTTACGGCGTCAGCGTGGGGCACCGCGACCTGGCGAAGTAGGACCTTGGTAACACGGTTGGGGGTAACTGGGTAGGCCTCCCCGCAGGTTGGCTAGGCTCGTTGCCAGGACCCCTCCTCACGTGAAAGGACGCAGCCATGACGGTTCGCGTTGGTATCAACGGTTTCGGTCGCATCGGGCGCAACTTCTTCCGCGCTGCCAAGCAGCGCGGCGCGGACATCGACTTCGTCGCAGTGAACGACCTCGGTTCACTCGACCAGATGGCCCACCTGCTGAAGTACGACTCGGTGCTCGGCGTGCTGCCGAACAACATCAAGGCCAGCAAGGGTGGCATCAGCGTGGACGGCGACGAGCTGCGCGTGCTCAGCGAGCGCGACCCGAAGAACCTGCCGTGGGGCGACCTCGGTGTCGACATCGTGATCGAGAGCACCGGCTTTTTCACCAAGCGCGACGCGGCGGCTGCCCACCTGGCCGCCGGGGCCAAGCTGGTCATCGTCTCGGCCCCGTGCGACGGCGCCGACGCCACCTTCGTCTACGGCGTCAACCACAAGGACTTCGACTTCAAGACGCAGAAGGTCATCTCCAACGCCAGCTGCACCACCAACTGCTTCGTGCTGGTGGTGAAGGTGCTGGACGACGCGTTCGGTGTGGTGCAGGGCCTCATGCAGACCGTGCACGCCTACACCGGCGACCAGCAGCTGGTGGACGGCCCCCACAAGGACCTGCGTCGCGCTCGTGGTGCGGCCATCAACATCGTGCCCACCAGCACCGGCGCCGCTCGCGCCACCAGCCTGGTGCTGGCCTCGATGAAGGGCAAGCTGGACGGCACCTCGCTGCGCGTTCCGGTGCCCACCGGCTCGGTGGTGGACTTCACGGCCATCCTCAAGACGGAAGCCTCCATCCCGGAGATCAACGCTGCGTTCAAGAAGGCGGCCAACGGCTCGCTGAAGGGCGTGCTGCGCTACACCGAGGACCCCATCGTCTCCAGCGACATCGTGGGCGACCCGCACTCCAGCATCTTCGACGCGGGCCTCACCATGAGCATGGGCAAGATGGTGAAGGTGCTGTCGTGGTACGACAACGAGTGGGGCTACAGCAACCGCCTCATCGACACCACGCTGTACGCGGGTTCGAAGCTGCCGAAGTCCAAGGCCGCGAAGAAGTAAGTCATGGCCGGTCGCATCCCCACACTCGCCGATCTCGGCGACGTGCGCGGGAAGCGGGTCCTGGTGCGCACCGACTTCAACGTCCCGATGGACGGTGCAGTCATCACCGACGACTTCCGCATCCGCGCCGCGTTGCCGACGATCAACTGGCTCACCGAGCGCGGTGCGCAGGTCGTGACGGCCTCGCACCTCGGCCGGCCGAAGGGCCAGCCCAACCCGAAGTACTCGATGGACCCGGTGCGCGCTCGCCTCGCCGAGCTTGCGCCGGGCGTCGAGCTGCTCGAGAACCTGCGCTTCGACGCGGGTGAAGAAGGCAACGACCCGGCGTTCGTCGCCAAGATCATCGACGGCATCGACATGTATGTCGACGATGCCTTCGGTGCCTGCCACCGCGCGCACGCCAGCATCGTCGGCCCACCCAAGACATTGCCGTCGGCGATGGGCCTGCTGCTGCAGAAGGAGGTCGAGGTGCTCCTCGGCCTGCGCAACGATCCCAAGCACCCGTTCGTCGCGGTGCTGGGCGGCAGCAAGATCAGCGACAAGCTCGGTGTGGTCGAGGCGCTGTTGAACACGGTGGACTCGCTGGTCATCGGTGGGGCCATGTGCTTCACGTTCCTCGCTGCGCAGGGCTACAGCATCGGCGACTCGCTGTTCGAGCCCGACCAGGTCGACACGTGCAAGCGTCTGCTGGAACAGACGAAGGCCAGCGGCAAGACCATCCACCTGCCGGAAGACCTCGTCGGTGTCGATGCGAAGGGCGAGTTCGCCACGTTCGGCCGTTCGCTGCCGGATGGTGCGAAGGGCTTCGACGTCGGCCCCGGCTCTGCTGCGGCGTTCAGCGACGTGATCATGGAGGCACGCACCGTGTTCTGGAACGGCCCGATGGGCATGTTCGAGGACCCGCGGTTCGAAGCCGGCACGCGCACGGTTGCGCAGGCGATGGCCGACACGAAGGCGTTCACCGTCGTCGGCGGTGGCGACAGCGCAGCCGCGCTCGCGCAGTTCGGCTTGGACGACCAGGTGGACCACGTCAGCACCGGTGGCGGTGCGTCGCTGGAGTTGCTGGAGCTGGGCGACCTGCCTGGCCTTGCTGCCCTCAGGGAGGCACCGAATGCGTAAGCCGCTGATCTCCGGCAACTGGAAGATGAACCTCAACCACTTCGAGGCGATCCAGATCGTCCAGAAGTTGGCCTACCTGGTGGGCAAGGACGAGCTCGAGCTCGCAGATGTCAGCTTGCACCCGCCGTTCACCGACATTCGTTCGGTGCAGACGGTGATCGACAGTGACAAGCTCGGTTACGCGCTCGGTGCACAGAACTGTCACTGGGAGGAGAAGGGCGCGTTCACCGGCGAGGTGTCGCCTGTCTTCCTGCAGAAGCTCGGCGTGCAGTACACGATCTGCGGTCACAGCGAACGGCGCGAGCTGTTCGGTGAGACCGACGAGATGGTCAACAAGAAGGTGCAGTCCATCCTCGCTCACGGCATGACCCCGATCATGTGCTGCGGCGAGACGTTGGAGGAGCGCGAGGCCGGCTCCACGGAGACCAAGGTGCTCGGCCAGGTCCGTGCGGGTCTGGCCGGCGTGAAGGCCGACAAGATCGCCGGTCTGGTCATCGCGTACGAACCGATCTGGGCGATCGGCACGGGCCGCACGGCCACCAGCGACGACGCACAGGCGGTGTGCGGCGCCATCCGTTCGTGTGTGCGCGAGCTGGCCGGCGCCAACGCAGCCGATCAGGTGCGCATCCAGTACGGCGGCAGCGTGAAAGGCGGCAACATCGCCGAGCTGATCGCTCAACCGGACATCGACGGCGCCCTCGTCGGCGGTGCGAGCCTCGATGCGGACGAGTTCGCCCGCATCTGCAAGCTCGGTCGCTGACGCACCAGACCGCTCAACAAGCCTTTCACCGTCGCTCACCCGTCGGAACACTTGTTCCGGCGGGTGAACTTTTCCGGAACAGCGTTACTACCTGACGGTAACGGATGGTGATAACCTGCCGCTGTTCGTACTGATCGGGGAGGACAGTACGAGTGTTCTGCGGCCCCGGCCACTGATCGCAACCTCCCTCCGTTTCACCTAGGAGGAAACCCACGTGAGGACCACGAAGCGCGGCAAGTTCGCCGCCATCGCGGTCGGGCTCGCCCTCATCACCGCCGCATGCGGCGACGATGAGAAGAAGTCCGACGACACGACTGCCGAGACCAGCGGCGGCAGCACCGAAACCACCGCTGCGGCCCCGTCGGGTGGCACGGTCACCTATGCGGCTGAGCAGGAGTACACCGCGTACAACAACGGCACCGCTGATCAGGTGCTGTTCGCGAACACGCTGGTGCTCAACATGGTGCAGCCCAGCCCGTTCATCTCGATGCCCGACCTCACCTTCCAGCTGTGGTCGGACATGATGGTGTCGGCCGAGGTCACCAGCACCGACCCGCAGGTGGTCGAGTACGTCATCCAGCCGACCGCGGTCTGGAGCGACGGCGAGCCCATCGACTGCGACGACTTCTACCTCGCGTGGATCGGTAACAGCGGCAAGCTCAACCACCCGAACCCGGACTACACCGGTGAGGGCCAGGTCGACGCCGAGGGCAACCCGGTTCCGGCCGAGCTTCCCGACTTCAACACCGCTGGCACCACCGGCTACGAGGACATCGGCTCGGTCGAGTGCTCCGATGACGGCAAGACCGTCACCGTCACCTTCGACAAGCTGTACGCCGACTGGAAGGGCATGTTCGGCGGTCTGATCCCGGCCCACGTGGTCGAGGCCAAGTCCGGCGTTGCCGACATCACCACCATCGATCCCACCACCTCGTCGGCCGACTCGGTCGCCGCTGGTGAAGTGTGGAGCACCGGCTTCTCGGGCTTCGACCCGGAGATGGCGCTCTCGGGTGCCTGGTACACCATCGACTCGTGGACCGAGGGTCAGAACCTGATCCTGAAGCGCAACGAGAACTTCTATGGCAAGCCCGGCAACCTCGACGAGATCGTGTTCCTCCTGGTCCCGGATGCCACCACGCAGCCGGCCGCCCTGGAGAACGGTGACGTCCAGGTCATCTCGCCCCAGCCCAACGCCGACCTCGTCGCTCAGCTGAGCGGCATCGCCGGTGTCACCACCTCGGTGGAGCAGGGCCTCACCTTCGAGCACTACGACTTCAACCAGGCCAACATGCACCTCGCCAAGCTCGAGGTTCGTCAGGCCCTGGCGAAGTGCATCAACCGTGAGGAGATCGTCGACACCCTGGTGAAGCCGATCAACCCCGACGCTTCGGTGCTGAACAACCACATCTACGTCCCGTCGGCTGCCGACTACCAGGACAACAGCGGTGGTCTCACCCAGGACATCGAGGGCGCCAAGGCTCTCCTCGAGTCGGCCGGCTACACCATGGGCGATGACGGCATCTACGTCGACGCCGATGGCAACCGCCTCAGCATCCGCCTCGGCCGTCGCGACCCGAACCCGCGCCGTCAGAGCACCAACGAGCTCTTCGCCGAGCAGTGCAAGGCTGCCGGTATCGAGCTGACCGACGACCCGGCCGAGAACTTCAACGCCGAGCGTCTGCCCGCTGGTGACTACGACATCGCGCTGTTCGCGTGGGTCGCCACCCCGTTCCTGTCCTCGAACACCAGCATCTACGTGCCCGGTGGCCCGCAGAACTGGAACAACTACAACAACCCCGAGCTGCAGACCCTGTTCGATCAGGCCAACGCTGAGTTCGACGACGCTGCGCGCGCCGAACTGATGGACCAGATCGACCAGATCCTGTGGGACGACATGGCAACTCTGCCGCTGTTCCAGTTCCAGGAGATGGTGGCCTACAGCGACACCGTGTCGGGCGTCGTGTTCAACGGCCCGCTCGGCGTCACCTGGAACGCCAACGAATGGGCCGTCACGGCCTGATCGTTTCGATCCAATAAATGAATGGGCCGGGCCCCTCCCGGGGGCCCGGCCCATTCGCTATGGCAGAGACAGGTTTCTTTCATGCTGCGCTTCATCCTTCGCCGCCTCCTCGTCGCGGTTCCGCTGCTCTTCTTTGCGAGCATCGTCACCTTCTTGATGGTGATCAACATCGGTACGCCGAAGAAGATCGAGGACGCGCTCGCCAAGCCGGGCCACTCGGCCACCCAGATCGACAGCCTTCGCCGGCAGTTCGGTATGGACCAGGAACCGGTCGAGCGATACACGAACTGGATGAAGGACTTCCTCAAGGGTGACTGGGGGAAGAACTACGACAGCGCCGAGATCCGCGGCCTGATGTGGCAGCGGATCCAGGTGACGTTGCGGCTGTTGATCGCTGCATCGATCATCGCAGTGGTACTGGGTGTGCTCGTCGGCATCGTCGGCGCGATCCGTCAGTACTCCGCCTTCGACTACTTCATGACCTTCCTCGCGTTCCTGCTCTTCTCGATCCCCGCCGCCGTGTTGGCCGGGTTCTTGAAGGAGTACGGCGCGATCAAGCTCAACCCATGGTTACGACGTCCCAGCATGTCCACCGATGTGTTGATCTTCCTTGCGCTGTTCGGCTTGGTGGCCGGCTTCCTGATCATGCGCAACCGCTATAAGTACGAGCGCGAGCAGCCGCTCAACAAGTACGCGATGGGCGCGGCCATCGGTCTCGGCTCGGCGATCGGCGTGATCGTCATCTTCAAACTGGGCTGGGACGGCAACATCTACCGCGTCCGTAACCCGAAGCCGCTGATTCCCACGGTCGGCCAGACCACCCCCGGTTTCGAGGGCGACTTCTGGGAGCGCATGCAGGACTACTTCTGGCACATGCTGCTGCCCTCGACTGCGCTGATCATGATCGGCTTCGCCGGCTACAGCCGCTACATGCGTGCCTCGATGCTCGACGTGATGAGCAGCGACTACGTGCGCACGGCTCGCGCGAAGGGCATCTCCGAGAAGCGCGTGATCGCGCTGCACGGTGTGCGCAACGCACTCATCCCGCTGATCACCGTCGTGGCGCTCGACTTCGGTGCGCTGCTCAGTGGTGCGATCATCACCGAGACCATCTTCGGCTGGGCTGGTATGGGCCGCTTCTTTTCCGAAGCTCTCCTGCAGAAGGACCCCTACTCGCTGCTCGCCTTCGTGATGGTCACCGCCATCTCCGTGGTGGTCTTCAACCTGATCGCCGACATCATCTACGCCCAGCTCGACCCAAGGATCCGCCTTGACTGACGTCCTCGACCCCGGTGCGCCGATCGACGAGCGCGAGTTCTCGGTCGCCGCACGCTCTCAGTGGAAGACGATCCTGCGTCGCTTCCTGCGTCACCGTCCGGCGATGATTTCGCTGTTCGTGCTCACGCTGCTGGCCCTCTTCGTGTTCATCTTCCCTCTGTTCTGGGAGTGGACGTACATCAAGCGCGACAAGACAGCGCTCAGCGTCGATCCCCGTTGGTCGCACCCGTTCGGCACCGACGAGCTCGGCAAGGACGGCCTCGGCCGCGTCATGCGCGGCACCCAGCGCTCGCTGGAGATCGCCGGCATCGCCTCGCTGCTGATCACTGTCATCGGCGTGTTCCTCGGTGCGATCGCCGGCTACTTCCGTGGCTGGGTCGACGCAATCATCATGCGCTTCACCGACCTCGTGCTCACCATCCCGCTGCTGATCATCGTGGCCGTTGCGTCGAAGCGCTACGAAGGCGCCCCCTGGTACATCATCCCGATCATCTTCGGCCTTTTCGCCTGGACCGGTCTCGCCCGCATCGTGCGTGCCGAGTTCATGTCCCTGCGCGAGAAGGAGTTCGTGGAGGCGGCTCGCGCCGTCGGTGCCAAGGACCGGCGCATCATCTTCCGCCACATCCTTCCCAACCTTGCGGGCCCCATCATCGTCGCTGCCACGCTGTCCATCGCCGGCACGATGCTGACCGAGACGGCGTTGTCGTTCCTCGGTCTCGGCGTGTTGCCCCCGGACGTGTCGCTCGGCTACCTGATCAACAGCGGTCTGTCGGCGTTCAAGACCCGCCCGTGGTTGTTCTGGTTCCCGTCGGCGACGATCATCGTCATCTGCTTGTGCGTGAACTTCATCGGTGACGGTCTGCGCGATGCGTTCGACCCGAAGCAGAACAGGATCAAGGCCTGACCATGGCGCTGCTCGAAGTCAACAACTTGAACGTGAAGTTCCCCACCGAGGACGGGGTCGTGCACGCAGTGCGCGACGTCTCGTTCTCCGTGGACAGCGGCGAGGTGCTCGGCATCGTCGGCGAATCCGGCTCGGGGAAGTCGGTCACCAACCTGGCGATCATGAGCCTGCTGCCGCGCAGCACCCGCATCGACGGCTCGATCGTGTACGACGGCAACGAGATCGTCGGTCTGCCGCGCAAGCGTCAGTCGATGTTCCGCGGTTCGGAGATCGGGATGATCTTCCAGGACCCGATGACGTCGCTGAACCCGGTGTACACCGTCGGCTGGCAGTTGGCCGAGGCCGTGCGCGCACACAGCAAGGTCACCAAGAAGCACGCCCACGACCGCGCCATCGAGTTGCTCGAGCTGGTCGGTATTCCTCAGCCGGAGAAGCGTGTCGACAGCTACCCGCACGAGTTCTCGGGCGGTATGCGCCAGCGTGTGATCATCGCCATGGCGATGGCCAACAACCCGAAGCTGCTGATCGCCGACGAGCCCACCACGGCGCTCGACGTGACGGTGCAGGCGCAGATCCTCGAGACCCTGATGGACATCAAGGAGCGCACCAACGTCGGCATCATCCTGATCACCCACGACCTCGGTGTCGTGGCGGGTATGGCCGACCGGGTGATGGTGATGTACGCCGGCAGCGCGGTGGAGATCGGTGCGGTGGACGACATCTACTACCAGCCGAAGATGCCGTACACGATCGGTCTGTTGGGCGCGATTCCCAGTGAGGCCAGCGACGGCAAGAAGCTGCGCCAGATCAAGGGTGCCACTCCGTCGCTGATCAACATGAAGCCCGGGTGCCCGTTCTCCTCGCGGTGCCCGATCGCCATCGATCGCTGCCGCACCGAGACTCCGGCTCTCGAGCAGCTTGGTTATCGCGGGCACGCGTCGGCGTGTCACCGCAAGGCAGAACTCGACGTGAACGAGGTTCGCAGCCTGTTCGCTCCGGAGGTGTTGGCGTGAGCGACGCAATTCTCCAGGTCACCGACCTGGTCAAGCGCTTCCCGATCAAGGGTGGCTTCTTCGGGCGGACAGTCGCCGTCGTCGATGCGGTGTCGGGTGTGTCGTTCTCCGTCGGTCGTGGCGAAACACTGGGCTTGGTGGGGGAGAGCGGTTGTGGCAAGTCCACCGTCGCCCGCGCCGTCCTGCGTCTGCACGAGCCCGACTCGGG
>CAZREK010000053.1:0-7708 GCA_964598965.1 uncultured Bifidobacterium sp.
GTGTGCACTCGACGGTGGCGTGCCCCGCGGGCGTGACGGCGATGATGCCCAACGCCTGCGCAGCCCGCAGGCGAGCGGCCAGGAACGCGGGCACGCTGCCCGTACCGCGGTCCAGCGAGTAGTCGCCGCACCACACCCAGGTGGCATCGGGCACCGCGGCGGCGATCGCGGCAGCAACATCCGCGGACGGCAGCGACCGCGCGCCGTCCACCCGAATCGCACGAGCCGCCCCGCACGCGAGCGCGTCGCGCAACACGTTGTCCGCACCACTGGGGCCGACGGTCACCACCACCACCGGCGTGCCCATCGCCTCGCCCTGCTGCAGCGCGAACTCGAGCGCACCCTGGTCGGCCGGGCTGAGGCCGGCGAAGCGCTCGTCGTTCGGTTCACCCGGGTGGGCGACCCACTTGAGGCAGGCGACGATGGTCATCGGGCCAACCCGCTCACGTGCGGCGGAACACGATGCCGTGCCCGCCCTCTGGGTAGTTCCAGGTGATCGCACCCTCGCGGTTGCACACCAGGTAGCACGTGCCGCACTCGAAGCACTGCTCGTGGTTGAACACGATGCCGCCGTCCGCGGTCTGCACGAACAGCGACGCGGGGCACGCGACCACACAGTGCTGCGTGCTGCAGTCGCGGCACTTGGACCCGTCGACCACGATGTGCGGCGTGTGATGGATGCGGAACTCGGCCGTCGCCATGCGGTCCTGGAACGACATGCCGCCCCACGCGTGCGGCTCCAGCATGTCGGCCGGGTGCAGTGTGGTGTGCATCGGCGTGTTGGGTGAGGTGGCGCTCATCCGTAACTCCTCATGCCCTTCCACCCGTCACGCGCCAGGTCGCGCAGACGAACACCAGCCTTCTTGCGCTCGTCGCGCAGAATGCGCCGCAGCCCGGGCTTCGGCTCGGGGTTGTCGACACGGAACATGCGCTCCACCACACCGGCCACCATCTGCGGGTACAGGTGTTGCACGCGGTCGCTGAGCACCAGCGACGGCGCGCGGCGCAGTTTGTGGTGGTCCTTCAGCACGAACGTCTCGCGCAGGCGGCGCAAGTAGCCGGCCAGACCCTTCTCGCTGACGTCGCCCTTGCGGATGGCCTCGACCGCGGCCTCGCCCGCGTACATACCGCTGGCCATCGCGAAGTTCACGCCCTCCAGCCAGATGCCAGCCGCCAGGCACAACGCGGCTGCATCGCCGGCCACCAACATGCCCGCGGTCACCATGCGCGGCATCATCTCCTCGCCCGCCTCGGGGATGACGTGCGCGCTGTACTCGCGCAACTCCGCGCCCTGCACCAGCGGGGCGATCGCCGGGTGCTGCTTCAGCGTGGCGATGATGTCCTCCGGTCGCGACTTCTGTGCCGCCAGCGCGGGCAGCTTCAGTACGACACCCACGGCGATCGTGTCGAGGTTGGTGTAGACGAAGCCGCCACCGTTCACCCCGGACGTGCCACCGAGGATCTCGATGTCCACGCCTTGGCGGTCGCGCACGTTGAAGCGCTCGTCGATGACGTCCTTCGGCAGCGCCAGCGTCTCCTTCACGCCCAGCGTGAAGTGCTTGGCATCGGTGTGCGTGTACAGCCCGGCCTCCTTGGCCAGGAAGCTGTTCACCCCGTCGCAGGCGATGACGACGCGAGCGCGCAGGTCGCCGTCGGGCCTGTCGGTGCGCACACCTACGACCACACCGGACGCGTCGCGGATCAAACCGGTGACGGTGGTGGAGGTGATGATCTGTGCACCGGCAGCTTCCGCATGACCAGCGAGCCAGTGGTCGAAGTCCGGGCGGAACGCAGTGGCGCCGTTGTACGGCGGCTTGCCCCAGGCCTCGCTGCGGAAGTCGATCGTGAGCGCCTGCGTGTCGGTGAGCAGCATCGTGCTGCGGCGTGTCACCCACCGCTGGATGGGCGCTTCCTCCCACCACCGGGGGATCAGCTCGTCGAGGATGCGCGGGTACACCACCCCGCCGTACATGTTCTTGCTACCGGGGAACGGGCCGCGCTCGATGAGCACCACCGACAGGCCCGCGCGAGCCGCCACCAGCGCGGCACACGAGCCTGCCGGGCCGCCACCGACGACGATGACGTCGACGTCGACGTCGGCCGCGCTCACGACGCACCCCCACCAGCGAGCAGTCGTTCCAGTTCATCGAGCGTCGCGTTCGCGTCGGACGTGATCGCCAGATCGGCCAGCTGCATCATCGGGCAGTGGCCGTCGGTGTTCACGCTGATGATGTGCGCCGGGTTGCCCAGGCCGGAGGTGTGCTGCACCGCGCCGCTGATCCCGAAGGCCAGGTACAGGTCGGGGTCCACGACCACACCCGTGGTACCGATCTGGCGCGTGTGCGGCATCCAGCCGCGGTCGGTGACCACGCGGGTGGCACCCACGCTGGCCCCGATGGTGGCACCGATGCGCGCCAACTGCTCCATGCGTGCCGCAGCGTCGAGGCCCGCGCCACCGGCGACGATGCGCTGCGCCTCGGCCAAGTCGATGGTGGCCGCGTCGGGCGGCAGCACCTTGGTGACCGTCGCGTCGGGCTCGCTGTCGGCGACGTGCAACGAGACCGTCGTGCAGGTCGGTGCATCGGCCACGTCGGCCGCTACCCCGCGCACGCCGGGCACCAGCGTGGCGACGAATTCCTCACCGGGCGCGACGCGGTGCAGCTCGCGCCCGCCCACCCGAGCGAGGTCCACCCGCGTGGCGGTGACGTAGACGGCACCCGCCCACAACGGCCGGTGCAGCAGGTCGGCCAGGCGCGGCGCGAGGTCGCGCCCGTCGGGCGAGGCGGGCAACACGACGACCGCGTCGTCGGCCAACGCGGGCGCGAGCGCAGCGGCCCATGCCGCCGGCCGAAACTCGCCATCGACCTCGGCCAGGCGCAGTTCGGTGGCCACGCCGCGAAGCTCGTCGGCGGCCGCGGCGGTGCCGGACCCCACGAGCAGGGCGCGGCCGGAGCACTCGGCAACGGCCTCGGCTCCTCCGACGGGC
The DNA here is from genome assembly GCA_964598965.1 of uncultured Bifidobacterium sp. GTDB lineage: Bacteria > Actinomycetota > Acidimicrobiia > Acidimicrobiales > Ilumatobacteraceae > UBA668. Next base: position 2,987 of record CAZREK010000053.1, read on the forward strand.
AGCTGCCCGTCCCGTACGACGACGACCGCGATCACGGGGGCAATCTAACTTCAGGCCACGTCGGTGGCAGCGCCGGAGAACTGTGCGTTGTACAGGCGGGCATAGGCGCCGCCCTGCGCGAGCAGGGTCTCGTGGTTGCCCTGCTCCACGATGCTGCCGTTCTCCATCACCAGAATCGTGTCGGCGTCGCGGATGGTGGACAGTCGGTGGGCGATGATGAAGCTGGTGCGCCCGCCACGCAGCTTGGCCATCGCCCGCTGGATCAGCACCTCTGTGCGAGTGTCCACGGAGCTGGTGGCCTCGTCCAGGATCAGGATGGCGGGGTCGGCCAGGAACGCGCGGGCGATGGTCAGCAGCTGCTTCTCGCCGGCGCTCACCGACGTGCCCTCGTCGTCCAGCACGGTGTCGTAGCCGTCGGACAGCGAGTGCACGAAGCGGTCCACGTAGCACGCCTTCGCCGCGGCCAGCAGCTCGGCCTCGGTGGCGCTCGGGTTCCCGTAGGCGATGTTCTCGCGTATGGTGCCGCCGAACAGCCAGGTGTCCTGCAGAACCATCCCGATCTGGCTGCGCAGCTCGTCGCGGCGCAGGGTGGCGATGTCGCGACCATCCAGCTCGATGCGCCCGCCGTCGAGCTCGTAGAAGCGCATGATCAGGTTCACCAGCGTGGTCTTGCCCGCGCCGGTGGGGCCCACGATCGCCACCGAGTGGCCGGGCTCGGCCACCAGGTCGAGGTGTTGGATCAGCGGGCGTTCCTGGTCGTAGCTGAACGACACGTCGTGGAACTCCACGCGGCCGCGCACTTGCGCGGTGTCCAGCGAGGCCACCGGCTCGGGCGATTGTTCGGCAGCGTCGAGCAGGTCGAACACGCGCTCGGCGGAGGCCAGGCCGGACTGGATGGTGTTGACCGTGGAGGCGATCATCGTCAGCGGCTGCGAGAACGCACGCGTGTACTGAATGAATGCCTGCACGTCGCCCAGGCCCATCGAACCGTTGGCGACCTTCAACCCGCCCAACACCGCGATGGCGACGTAGTTCAGGTTGCCGATCAGCACGGAGATCGGCTGCACGCTGCCGGTGAGGAACTGCGCCTGGTACGACGCTTCGAACAACTTGTCATTGGTGGCGTCGAACCGCTGTTGCGCCTCGTGCTCGCGGCCGAACGCCTTCACGATCGCGTGGCCGGTGAAGGTTTCCTCCACCTGAGCGTTCAGCGCGCCCGTGTGCTGCCATTGGGCGACGAAGCGGCCCTTCGACCGCTTGGTGATCTGCTTGATGGAGATCATCGACAGCGGCACCGACACGATGGCCACCAGCGCGAGCTCCCAGGAGATCCAGGCCATCATCGCCACCGTGCCGACCACGGTGAGGATGCTCTGCAGCAGCTGCCCGATGGACTGCTGCAAGCTCTGCGCGATGTTGTCGATGTCGTTGGTGACACGGCTGAGCACATCGCCGCGAGGTTGACCGTCGAGGTACGACAACGGCACCGCGTGCAGCTTGTCCTCCACCCGGGTGCGCAGGCGGCGCATGGTGCGCTGCACGACACCGGCGAGGATGAACCCTTGTGCCCACGACATGAGCGAGCCGCCGACGTACAACGCGATGGCGACGCCCAGCGTGCGGTGCAGCGCGCCGAAGTCGATCTTCCCGTGGCGGAACAGGCCGTCGAAGATGATGTTGGTCGCGTGGCCCAGCACCTTCGGCCCGATCACCACCAACGTCACACCGGTGACCGACAGCAGCAGCACGAACAGCCCGTTGCGGCGCTCCTCGCGAGCTTCTGCGTACAACCGCCGCGAAGCGCCGCGGGCGTCCTTCGACTTCTCCATCGGTACGCCGACGGTCATCCAGCCGCGGCGGGCCATCGTCGCGTTGGGGTCCAGCCGCTGCGTGTTGCGGTCGTCGCCGCCGGCGTCGGGCGACTTGGAGTTCTGGGGGCGATCGCTCATGTCAGGCCCGCGCTTCCGCGTCGGTGAGCTGGGAGTGCACGATCTCCGCGTACGTGGGGCAGGTGTCGAGCAGATCGGCGTGGGTGCCCAGGCCCACCGGCTCGCCGTCCTCCAGCACCAGGATCTGGTCCGCGTGGCGAATGCTGGTGACGCGTTGGGCCACGATCAGCACGGCCGCGTCGCGGGTTTGCGGCGCAAGGGCCGCGCGCAGTCGTGCGTCGGTGGCCATGTCCAGTGCCGACAACGAGTCGTCGAACAGGTACAGGTCCGGCTTGCGCACCAGTGCGCGGGCGATGGCCAGGCGCTGGCGCTGACCGCCCGACACGTTGGTGCCACCTTGCGCGATCGTCGCGTCGAGTCCGCCCGGCATGGCCCGCACGAAGTCGGCAGCCTGGGCGATGGTCAGCGCCTCCCACAGTTCTTCGTCGGTGGCGTCGGGCTTGCCGTAGCGCAGGTTGCTGGCGACCGTGCCGCTGAACAGGTACGGCCGCTGGGGCACCAAGCCGATGCGTTGCCACAGGATCTCGGGGGCCAGTTGGCGCACATCCACCCCGTTGAAGCGCACCTCGCCCTCGGTCGCGTCGACCAGGCGGGCGGCAAGGTTCAGCAGGGTGGTCTTGCCCGACCCGGTGCTGCCGATGATCGCCGTCGTCTGGCCGGCGCCGCAGCGAAGCGTGACACCGGACAAGACAGCGTGTTCGGCACCCGGGTACTTGAAACCGGCGTCGATGAACTCGATACCCACCGGCCCCGGCGTTTGGTGCACGGGGTCGTCCACCACGCGCACACTCGGCTGTGCATCGAGCACCGTGAGGATGCGCTCGGCGGACACGATCGCGCGCGGTGCGAAGGCAGCGATGAAGGTGGCCATCACCACCGAGAACAGGATCTGCGTGAGGTAGGTGAGGAACGCCACGAGCGAACCGATCTGCAGCGTGCCCTCCGCAATGCGGTCTGCGGCCAGCCACACGACGGCCACGCTGGACAGGTTGACGATCAGGCCGGAGATCGGGAAGGTCGCCCCCAGCAGCCGGCCACCCAGCAACGCGGAGTGGGTGAGCTCGTAGTTCTCCGCCTTGAACCGCTCGCGTTCCTGTGGCTCGCGCACGAAGGCACGTACCACGCGAATGCCGGTGATCTGTTCACGCAGCACCTTGTTGATCGCGTCGATGCGGTCCTGCATGGAGTGGAACGCAGGCATCATCTTGTAGATCAGGAAACCGAGGCTGCCCACCAGCATCGGGATGGCGACGGCCAGCACGATCGTGAGGTCGACGTCCTCACGCAGCGCCATCACCACACCCACCACGGCGGTGATGGGCGCGGCCAGCATCGTGGTGGTGGTCATCTGCAGCAACTGCTGCACCTGGGCCACGTCGTTGGTGACGCGGGTGATCAGGCTCGACGCGCCGAAGGTGTTGATCTCCCTCTGGGAGAAGCCGGTGACCTGGTGGAACAAGCCGGCCCGGGTGTCGCGTCCGAAGGAGTTGGCGATTCGCGACCCCACCTTCACGGCCGCGATGGTGAACACGAGCGCCACGATGCTGACGGCCAGCATCACCGCACCCTGGGTCCAGATGTAGCCGGTGTCGCCTTTGGCCACACCCTTGTCGATGATGTCGCGGTTGATCCCGGGCAGCAGCAGGTTGGCCGTGGCCTGCACGACCTGCAGCGCGAACACCAACACGATCAGTCGGCGATAGGGCCGCAACTTGGTGCGCAGCAGGCGGATCAACATGGAGGCACCATCATGCCGGTGAGGTGGCGCAAGTGGCGCATCGGGCCCGGGAACCTGACCGCGATCACCGGATTACGCTGCGCAGATGAGTTCCTGGCAACCGATCTCCCGCCGCACACTCCTTGCCGGGTTGGCGCCGCTGGCGTTGGCGGCGTGCGACCGGTCGTCTCGCCGAGGGGAGGACACCGTCGCGCCCGCGCCCGAACCGTCGAGCACCACCGGTTCGATTCCGTCCAGCACCAGCACGAGTACCAGTGCTACCGGCAGCACCACGGGTGACGCCTACTTCCCGCCCGTCGAGGGCCAGTGGGAGACCGTGTCGGCCGCCGAAGCGGGCTACACGGAAAGCGGTCTGGCGGCATTGCTGGAGATGGTGGGTGCCGCCAACAGCAGGACGTTCGTGTTGCTGTCCGAAGGCCGCATCGTCGCCGAGCAGTACTGGAACGGTGCCGATGCCGACACCGCACAGGACATCGCCTCCGCGCAGAAGAGCGTCATCTCGACGTTGATCGGTCTGGCGCGCGACCAGGGCTTGCTGACGCTGGACGATCCGGTCACCGGCCACATCGGGCCGGGCTGGACCAACGCAAGCCCGAGTGAGGAAGCCAAGATCACCGTGCGCCACCTGCTGACGATGACCAGCGGGCTCGACGAGCGGCGGCTGACCGTCGCCCACGAGCCGGGCGCGGTGTGGGAGTACAACACCGACGCGTACCAGAAGCTGCGACGCGTGCTGGAGGCGGTGGCGGGCACCGACGTGAACCGGCTGAGTCAGGAGTGGCTGTTCGACGCGATCGGATTGCGCAACCCAGCAGCTTGGGCACCGCGCGCAGGTGGCGTCACCGACGCGGTCGGCGACCCGGCGTGGGCGCTGAACGTGACAGCGCGCGAGATGGCGCGCTTCGGTCTGTTCGCGATGCACAACGGCAACTGGAACGGTGAGCAGATCACCGACCCCGGCTGGTTCGCAGAGGCGTGGACGTCGCTGCCGGTCAAGCGTGACTACGGCTATCTGTGGTGGCTGCTCGGCAAAGG
>CAZREK010000053.1:7808-10997 GCA_964598965.1 uncultured Bifidobacterium sp.
CGTCGTCCCGGCCAGCTGCTCGGTTCCGCCGTCGCCCCGGTCGGCAGCGTGTTCGACAAGATCCGCTTCGCCGGTCTGTTGCACCGGCTGCGCAAGGCCGACCCGGTCGCCTTGTTGCACGGTCAGGACATTCCCACTCTGTTCGCTCTCCGCGATGTCGGATTCAGCAACCGGCTGACCGAGCGGTTCCTGCGACCTCTGCTCGGCGGCATTCAGCTGGACATGGAGCTCACCGGCAGCCGGCGGATGTCCGACGTGGTGCTGCGCTCGCTGGCGGTGGGCGACTCGGCGGTTCCCGCCGCAGGCATGCAGGCGATCCCCGATCAGCTGGCGGCTGGGCTCGCCCCTGGCACGGTCCGCCTGGGTGCAGCGGTCGAGGCCGTGTCGCCGGGACAGGTACGCCTCGCGAACGGGCAACTCGTGGCAGCGGCGACCGTGATCGTCGCCACCGAAGGCCCGGCGGCAGCCCGTCTGCTGCACGGTCAGGACGGCACGCGTGCGGTGGCCGACCCTGGATCGCGCGCCGCCGCGTGTGTCTGGTTCTCCGCCCCGTCGACTCCCGCCGGGCGCCGCACGATCATCCTCGACGGCACCGGACAGGGGCCCGTCAGCAACGTGGCGGTGATGAGCGACATCGCGCCGGAGTACGCACCGCCGGGCAGAGCGTTGATCGCCGCGGCGTGCCCCGGCACGATGGGCACCGACGATCTGGCAACTGCCGCGCACGCGCAACTGCGCGGGTGGTGGGGCGCGGCCGTCGACCAGTGGCAGGTGCTGCGCGTCGACCACATCGCTCACGGCCAACCCGACTCGCGGCCGCCGTTCCACCCCAAGCAGCCCATCTCGCTCGGTGCCGGGCTGTTCGTGTGTGGCGACCACCGCGACACCCCGTCCATCCAGGGTGCGCTGTTCTCCGGTCGTCGGTGCGGCGAGGCGGCTGTGCTCTGATGGCCGGATGACCTCCGCCTCCAGCACTCGTCGCATCGCTCTCGTCGCCGACGCCGGCTTCTACGTCGGCCCGGACATCGCCCGCCTGCTCGCCGCGCGTGGCCACGATCTCGTGCTGGGCGACCCGGCGGACGGACTGGTCGAGGAGTTGACGGCGGCAGGCGCGGCGGTGGAGACGGTGACCGGCGTTCGCGACCTGTCGAAGCCCGAAACGTCGCAGCGGCTGGTGACGGCGGCACTCGAGCGGTTCGGCCGCATCGACGCGGCGATGTTCTTCAGCGGTCGCATCGTGACCGGACGCTTCCTGCAGTCATCACCGGCCGACCTTCAGGCCGCGATCTCCGGCTGCCTGGAATCGCCGTACCACTTCCTGCGCGCGGTGGTGCCGGTGATGGTGGAACAGGGTGACGGTCAAGTGCTGGTGCTCACCAGTGCAGCCGGGGCACGACCGACACCGGGCGCGCCGCTGTACTCGGCGGCCAGGGCCGGGGCGACGATGCTGGTGAAGAACGTCGCGGCCGAAGTCGCTGCCAGCGGCGTGCAGGTCAACGCGGTCGGCACGAACAACATGGACTTCCCCGAGTTCCGTCGCGCGACCGGCGCGGACGACCCGGTGATGCGAGCCAAGATCGAAGCGGGCGTGCCGATGAAGCGGCTGGGAACGATGGAGGAGTGCGCTGCGTTCTGCATGGCCTTCCTCGACGGCACCTCGCGGTTCACCACCGGTCAGTTCGTCGCGTACGCAGGCGGTTGGGCCTGACGTCGAGGATGGTCGCCGACTCTGTCCGGTGAAGCAGCGGTCGATCCATTAGCCTGTGCGTCGTGATCGAAGCCGGAGTTGCAGGTGGAAGCGCCGCCCATCATGCGGACCAGCGGCGCACGGTGTCGACCCGATTGGTCGCCGAGGCGGAATGGCTGGAGTCCGTCGCCGAGGACGAGCGCGCCACGGGCGTCTTTCTGCAGGAACTGTCGACGGCTCATTCGATCCTGCACGACCTCAAGCTGGAAGGGGTGCAGGGCAACGTCGATCACGTGGTCGTCGGCCCTGGCGGCGCGTTCGTCGTCGTCACCCGTCGCTTCGCCCAGCCGCTCAGCGTCAGCGGCAGCATGCTGTATTCCGGTGACCGCCCGCTGCGGCCCGAGTTCGACGCGCTGAAGATGGTGGCGGCTCGGCTGGCGGACACGCTGGGCACGCCGGTCATGCCGGTCATGGCCTTCCACGGTGGTGTGCTGCCCGCGTCCGCACCGCAAGAGGTCGACGGCGTCTACGTCTGTGGCGTGGAGAACGTCGTCCGCGTCGTCACCCGCGCATCGCATACGCTGCTCGCCCCGCACAAGGTCACCGAGATCACCGAGCGTGCGCTGCCGCACCTGTTCAACCCCGGCTCGGTCGCCCGCACGCAGGCCGAGCCGGCGAAGGTGGCCGCGCCCGCCACCATCAGCCCGTGGATCCCGGAGACCCCGGCCACGCCGGCTGCTCGCGACGACGAAGCACTGAACATATTGCGCAAGGCGTCGGGTGTCAGCGCGGCCGGCGCCGCCGGTGCAGCAGCGGCGCCTGCGCCAACGTTCGCCCAGCTCGATGCGTCGCTCACGCGCCAGGCACCGGCTCCGGTGCCGACGGTCGCTGTGGCTCCCGCCGCGACCCCTTCGCTGGCGGCTTCCACCCCCAGTTCGTTGTCCGAGCTGTCGCGGATGTCCATGTCGATGGGTGCCGCCGAGGCCGCTCCGGCCGAGGCTCAGCCGGTGAGAGCAAGCGGGAAGCCGCCCAAGCAGCCGAAGCAACCCAAGGCGCCGAAGCAGCCGAAGGCTGCCAAGCAGGCGGGCGAAGGTCGTTCGCGTGGCTTCACCGTCGCCATCGTGCTCAGCCTGTGCCTGGTGGCAGCCACGGTCGGTGCCGGCCTGGCGGTCATGCAGAACGGTGACGACATCGAGCAGTCGCAGCCGACGGTCACCACGGCCGCGCCGGGCACCACCGCGCCCGCCGGGCCGATGGCCGACGGTGTCGCGGCACCTGCGGTCGACTTCTCCGCCCAGTGCCTCACGCCGGGCACCGGCTGGGATTGGGTGGCCAGCTGGCCCGGCGATCTCGCCGGCCTCACCCAGTACGACGTCGAGTACCAGAACGCCGACGGCTCCTGGACGATGTCGGGTCCGCTGACGTCGTCGGCAGTCACCAGTTCCTCCCTCGGTGGGCAGCCGCCGTCGTCGACGGTGTCGTTCCGGATCACCGCGGTGATG
>CAZREK010000054.1:0-10778 GCA_964598965.1 uncultured Bifidobacterium sp.
CTCGGCGATCTCGACCTCACGGAACGGGCCGCGCTACGTCGCCGTGACGTGGGCTATGTGTTCCAGCGCCTGAACCTGGTTGCATCGCTGACGGCGTTGGAAAACGTGATGCTGCCGCTCGAGCTGGAAGGCACAGTGGGCAAGGTCGCCCGCGAAGAGGCCCGTTCGGCGCTTGCCGCGGTGGGCCTCGACGAGCAGCTCGACCGGTTTCCCGACGACTTCTCCGGCGGGCAACAGCAGCGCATCGCGATCGCCCGTGCGCTGGTGGGCGAGCGCAAGGTGCTGCTGTGCGACGAGCCGACCGGTGCGCTCGACACCGCCACCGGCGACGCAGTGGTGGAGCTGCTGCCGGCCTGCCGCAGCGCACCGGCGCGGCAGTCGTGCTGGTGACCCACGAGCCGCGGTTCGCCAGTTGGGCCGACCGAGTCGTGTTCATGCGCGACGGCAGGATTGTGGATGAGACCACCCCCGCGGTGGTGGGCCGGTGAACCGGGTCGCTCTGCGTGTGGCATGGCGCGAGCTGCTGCGCCGCCCTGGCCGCACCGTGCTGGTCGCGCTGTTGGTGGCCGTCCCGGTGACGGGTCTCGCGTTGCTCGACGTGAGGTATCGGACTGGCCTGGATACGACCGACGACTGGATTCCCCAGAGGTACGGCGCAGCGGATGCGCTCGTGCAACTTGCGCCCACCCAGCCGCACTGCCAGATCAACTGCATGTCCCGTGAGGACGCCGAGGCGGCGCTCGCCGACGGCAGCCGGGTGGCGTGGTCCACGGTGGCCTACGTGCCGTTGAGTCGCACCGACGATGGGCCGCTGGTGATGGCGACGGTGCTGGACGAGGACATGAGCGATCCTCTGTTGCAGGGCACGCTCAGTCTCGCCTCGGGCGAGTGGCCGGCAGCCGCAGATGAAGTGGCGATGAGCAGCGACACGATGGCTGACTTGCGGGTTCACCTCGGAGACAAGGTGCGGCTTCGTCACCAGCAGCGCGAGTTCCTGCTCGTCGGCGTGCTCGACACCCACCACACCGTGCTGGCCCCAGGGTTCGACTTCGAAGTGCTGCGGCCAGGTATCGCAGCAGAGACCGGATTCATCGATCTACCCGATGGCACCCGCCCGATCCAGTCGATCGGAACCTTGCTGCTGGACGTCCGCGTCGATCGAACCGACTTCACCGGGAGCGAGCAGGATGACAGCGGGCGGGTGCTCGTGCTCGGTTGGCTCGGCGGCGTGCGGCCATGTCGGTGCTGGGTGTCGTAGTGGCCGCAGCGTTCGCGGTCTCCGGCCGTCGCCAGCTGGTGACAATCGGGCAGCTCAGCGCCGCGGGCGCTGAACCGCGCACGCTGGAACGCATGCTTGGCCTGCAGGGAACGGTCACCGGATCGATCGGCGCCTCCATCGGCCTCGCCGCGGCAGTGCTGGTGCACTTGGCCTGGCCATGGATCGCGGTCGACCCCAACGAGGCCAGCCACGCGGTAGTGATGTACCTCGACATGGCTGTCATCGCTCTCACCGCGGTCGCGGTGGCAACGGTGGCCGCTATCGCGCCCACACGCGCCCTCGCTCGGGTTTCGGTCCTGGCGGCGTTGGCCGGTCGGCGGCCGATGAACCCGGTGTCCGCGCGCCACACGCGAACTGGTGTGCTCATGTTTGGGAGCGGGCTGTTGATGACGGCACTCGCCACGGCGGCGGGGGTGAAGGGCGGTCGCGTGGAGGCCGGCATGCTGATCGCCGCTGGTCTGCTGGTGGCAGTGATCGGGGTGTGCCTGGTCTCGCCCGCATTGGTACAAACGGTCGCCGGTCGGGCGGTACGCGGAGGTGGATCACGACGCCTCGCTGCCCGCAGCGTGGCCCGCCACCGCACCCGCGCTGCTGCGGTGTTCGCCTCCCTGCTGATGGTGGGCATGGCCACCACGGGCGCGGCCGTCTTCGTGGAGTACCAGGCCGACCGTGCCGATGCGGCGGCCACCGGCGACAGCACCCTGCGGCTCGACATGATCCGCATACAGGCTTGGGAGAACCACATCGACAGCAGCGGGGAGTTGTTGTTGCAGGAACCGATCGCAGTCCCCGACCTGCAGGCCGCACAGGAAACGGTCGACGAGCTGGTCGCAGGCCCGATCACATGGAAGGCGGCTGCCACGGCACGTGCAGAGTCGCTCGACGGAGACCCGTACATGACCGGCGATCAGCAACTGGACTTCCTGGTGGTCGACGATGAGTTGTTGCAGTTGCTCGCAGTGCCGGAAGAAGTGCGCCACAGCGTCCTGGCCAGTCCGACGGGGCTGTGGCTCAGCCCGTCCGGCTGTTGCGGCGGGGACCTCTCGCTGCCGGTGATCCAAGCGGCTGAGACCTCGCTCGAAGGAGCGGTGATCTCGCGCGAACATGCCGAGGCAGCCGGGATGGTGCTGGTGGAGAACGCCCAATGGTTCGGGTTGGCGGACCACGGCCTCACCCATGACGAGGCTCAAGCGGTGATGCAGGCATCCCTGAACGGTCCGATCGACACCGAGGAGGTCTACTACGTCGATGCCACCGACTCGTGGGTGCGGGTCAACGTCGCGCCGACAGCAGTCGCCAACGAGCCGCTCAACCGTCTCGAGCCGACGGTCGCACGGTCGATCGTGCTTGGGTCCTCGCTGATCTTCGTGATCCTGGTGGTCGCCATGGGAATGGCCCTGTGGGCCGTGGAAGGGCGCGACGAGCGCGACATCCTCGTGGCCGTCGGGGCTTCCCCGTCCACACTGGCGCAGGTGGCCGCATGGCGGGCGGGCGGGCTGACGGCGGCGGCGATGGTGCTCGCCGTGCCAGCCGGGTGGGGTAGCGCGTGGTTGATCTCCGACGCTGCCGGTGGCCACATCTCGGTGCCGTGGCTGCTGTGCGCCGCCCTTTTGGTGCCCTTGCCCCTGGTGATCGGCCTGGGAGCCTGGGGATTCAGCCTGATCGCCCAGCGAATTCGGCCCATCCGCGCTTCCGGATTGGCCGCCGACTAGGTTGCCGCCCTTCGGCGCGCGCCTCTAGCATTACAGGGTCCTGTGTGCCGGTTCGGGCACACGTTTGTCGCATGAGGTAGAGCGTGCCCACAATTCAGCAGTTGGTCCGTCAGGGCCGCAGCACCAAGTTCTCGAAGACGAAGACGCCGGCCCTCAAGGGCTCGCCGCAGCGTCGTGGCGTGTGCACCCGCGTGTACACCAACACCCCCAAGAAGCCGAACTCGGCCCTCCGCAAGGTGGCCCGTGTGCGCCTCACCTCGGGTGTCGAAGTCACCGCCTACATCCCGGGCGAGGGCCACAACCTGCAGGAGCACAGCATCGTGCTCGTGCGTGGTGGCCGTGTGCGCGACCTGCCGGGTGTGCGCTACAAGATCATCCGCGGCGCGCTCGACGCCGCCGGCGTGAAGAACCGCAAGCAGGCCCGCAGCCGTTACGGCGCCAAGGCCGCGAAGTAAGGAACGGTAGAAATGCCCCGCAAAGGTCCCGCCCAGCGTCGCGAGCTCACTCCCGACCCGATCTACCGTTCGCTGCTGGTCACCCAGCTGGTCAACAAGGTGATGTTGCACGGCAAGCGCAGCCTCGCCGAGAAGATCGTCTACGACGCGATGAAGATGGTGGAAGAGAAGACGGGCGCCGAGCCGCTCGGCACCCTCAAGCGTGCGATGGACAACATCAAGCCGCCGCTCGAGGTCCGCAGCCGCCGCGTCGGTGGCGCCACCTACCAGGTGCCGGTCGAGGTTCGTCCCCGCCGTGCCAGCACCCTCTCGGTGCGCTGGCTGGTCGACTTCGCTCGTGCCCGTCGTGAGAAGACCATGGCCGAGTGCCTGGCCGGCGAGATCATGGACGCCGCCAACGGTCTGGGCGCTTCGATCAAGAAGCGCGACGACATGCAGAAGATGGCCGAGAGCAACAAGGCTTTCGCCCACTACCGCTGGTAGTCACCACACACAGGACTGGCAAGAGCCGCCCTTCGGGGCGGCTTTCGCCGTTTTCGGCCCTCAGTCCAACGGCTTGCGCATGCAGTAGCTGTGGGCAACGCCCGCGTACTCGCCCCAGTTCTCGCACTGCTCGAACCCGAAGCCGCGGTACAGGCGCATCGCGCCGTCGAGGTGCTCGCCGGTCTCCAAGCGCAGTTCGGTGAAACCATCCGCCCGAGCAGCGGTCTCGATCGAGGCCAGCACCGCGGCACCGAGCTTCTGGCCGCGAGCCTCGGGGTCGGCGTACATCCGCTTCACCTCGGCGGCACCAGGGATGCCGTCGATCGGCCGGTACGCGCCCATCGCTCGCGCCATTCCGTCCAGTTCTGCCACGAAGAACGCGGTCGTGTCGTCGACGGTGAGGAAGTTGCTGCCACCCGGCGGGGTGGAGCCGATCAGTTCGTGATCCAGCAGCGGCACCATCGCCTGCACCGCCGGGTCGGCCAGCGTGGTGCGGCGCATCAGCAGGACGGGCTGCTGCTGGGCGGGCATGAAGGCATAGGGGGTGGTGCCGAAGCGGGTGATGAAGTCGATGCGGGCGAGGCCCTCCTGCACGGTGGGGATGGTGCCGGGGGTGATCCACCATGTGGCGGCCTTCGAGCCGGGGTGGAACCACTCGACCCGGCGGCGCAGGAAGTCGCGGTGGATGCCGCTGAAGGCAAAGGCCCGGAACGGCTCGACGCCCTCCCACACGCTGAAGTTCACGATCGTCAGCGGGTCGGGGGACACCTGGATCGACGTTGCGTCGCCCTCTTCGGACTGCAGCCGCCAGACGAAGCCGGGCGTGGCATCTGCCGCAGCATTGACTGTCGCCAGCCCTGCGGCGAAATCCGCGTTCGCCGGGTGATCGAGGGGCTGCCGCAGCGTGGCGACATTGATCTGGGCCAAGTGCGGCACTTCGAGAACTCCTGGCGATAGGTTCCCCACGAGAACGAGAGGACCCGGATGACCACCCATCTTCCCACGCCCGAGGAACTCGACGGAATCGATCCGCACGTGTACCACCGCCGCTGGTGGATCCTCGCCACGATGTGCCTCAGCCTGGTGCTGATCGTCGCCACGGTCAGCTCGGTCAACGTTGCCATCCCGAAGCTGTCAGCCTCCGAACTGCACCCCAGCGCCACGCAGGTGCTCTGGATCGTCGACGCCTACGCCCTGGTGTTCGCCGCCCTCCTGCTGCCCGCGGGTGCGCTGGGCGACCGCTTTGGCCGCAAAGGCGCGCTCCTGATCGGCTTGGTCATCTTCGCCGTCGCCTCCGCCGCGTGCGCGTTCATGCACGACGCCACTGCGCTGATCGCTTGCCGCTCGATCATGGGTGTCGGCGCGGCGCTGATCATGCCCTCCACGCTCAGCCTGCTGCAGTCGTCGTTCCCCCGCCGCGAGCGGCAGAAGGCGATCGCCATGTGGGCCGGGTTCGCCGGCGCCGGTGGCGCGATCGGCCCCATCCTGGGTGGCCTGCTGGTGGAGAACTTCTGGTACGGGTCGGTGTTCTTCGTCGCCGCCCCCATCGCCGCCGTCGCGTTCGTCGCGTCGGCGATCCTCGCCCCGTCGTCCCGCGACCTCACACCCCACCGCCTTGACCCAATGGGTGCGGTGCTGTCGGCGTTGGGGTTCTCCGCGCTGCTGGCGGCGATCATCGAAGGGCCGGACCGCGGCTGGACGGACTGGTTCGTCATCGTCGGCTTCGTGGTGGCGGTCATCGGCTTGGTGGGGTTCGTGATGTTCGAGTTGCGCACCGAAGAACCGATGCTGGACATGCACTACTTCCGCAACCCGCGATTCGCGATGGGCTCCATGGGCATCACCGTTTCGTTCTTCGCGATGTTCTCCATGTTCTTCGTGCTCACCCAGTTCCTGCAGTACGTGCAGGGCTACACGCCGCTGCAGGCGGGTGTGCGTGGTCTGCCGTTCGCCGTCACGATGGTGGCGCTGTCGCCGCGGGCGCCGCACATCTCCGAGCGCATCGGGGCCAAGAAGGCCGTTGCGGGCGGAATGGTGTTCTTCACCATCGGCCTGGTGTTGTTCTCCCGCGTGCAGGTCGACACGCCCTACTGGTACGTCGTCATCTGCCTGGTCCTGTGCGCCGGCGGCGTCGCCAACGTCATGCCGTCACTCAGCAGCGGCATCGTGCAGAGCGTGCCGCCGCACAAGGCTGGCGTCGGCTCGGCCGTCAATGACACCACCCGCGAGGTCGGCGGTGCTGTCGGGATCGCCGTCGTCGGCTCGGTGCTGAACAGCATCTACCGCTCCCACGCGAAGCCGACGATCGACACCCTCGCGGCGGTGCCCGATCTGCCGAAGGCGGCCAGCGACGCAGCCCGGCTGAACCTGGGCGCGGCGTTGCGCGTGCTGGACAACGCTGGCGCGCATGGTGCCCCAGCCGACGCAGTCGCCTCCATGCGTGCAGCCCTACGGCAAGCGTTCGTCGACGGCGTGCACGTTGCCCTGCTGGTGGGTGCCGGCCTCGCGCTGGTGGGTGCCGTGATCATGTACCGGCGCTTGCCCGACTCGGGTGCGCACCACGAACCTCACGCCTGAGCGACAGCCGCCTGAGCGCGTTCGCGGCGCTTGTCGCGTCGGTGACGCCAGATCTCGAGCACGACGTTGATGACCAGCGCCGTGGCGAACGCGATCCAGAAGGCCACGTTGTGGTTGTCCTCGAACGGCTTGCCCACCACGAACGCCAGCCCAGCGGCGTACGACGCCCACAGGGTGGTGGCCAGCGCCACCCAGCGCACGAACCACCACCGCCGCTGACGGGTGATGCCGCTGGACAGGGTGAGTGCCGTCCGCCCGCCGGGGATGAAGCGAGCTGTGATCAGCAGCGGCCCGCCACGCTTGCGGATCTGTGCATCGGCCCAGTCCAGCTTCTCGCGGAACTTGTGGTGGTGCTCCGCGCGTCGGTGGAACCAGTTGCCCCACCGATGACCGATGGCGTAAGCGAGGTTGTCGCCGATGAAGGCCCCGGTGGCCCCCGCCACGATCACCGCCCACAGCGCATAGTCGGCATTCCCGGTCGCGACCGCGACACCGGCGACGATGACCGTCAGCTCGCTGGGCACCACCGGCAGGACGGAGTCCAGCAGGGCGATGGAGAAGACAACTGCGAGGAACCACCAGTTGGCCGACCAACCGTCGAGGCGATCGGTGAAGTCGGTGATGATGTTCGCCAGCACGAGCGGCGAGGCTACATCGTGATCTGACGGCGTAGACGCCGGGCCAGGTTGCTGGCGCCGATGGGCGTCCCAGAGGTCACCGTGATGTGGCCCATCTTGCGCCCCGGGCGTGCTTCCCGCTTGCCGTAGAGGTGCAGGTGCGCCGCCTTCTGCGACAGCGCCTTCTCCCACTTGGGTTCGCCCTTGTCCCACAGGTCACCCAAGAGGTTCGCCATCGCCGCCCCTGGCACCAGCATGTGCGTGTCGCCCAAAGGCAGGTTGCACACGGCCCGCAACTGCTGCTCGAACTGGCTGGTCATGCAGGCATCGAGGGTGAAGTGCCCGCTGTTGTGTGGGCGTGGGGCCAGCTCGTTGACGTACACGTCGTGACCGACGATGAACATCTCCACCGCCAGCACGCCGACGTAGTCGAGTTCCTCCGCGATGTAGGCACACAACTCCTCGGCTGCCTCCTGACCGCCGTCACCCAACTTGGCCGGGGCGTAGGTGATGTCGAGGATGCCGTTGAGATGATCGTTCTGTGCCGCCGGGAAGTGCGCAACCCGGCCGTCGGCGGTGCGGGCGAGAATCATCGACACTTCGCGAGTGAGTTTCAGCGCCTGTTCCAGGACGCATGGAACCCGCCCGAGCTGGTGCCAGGCGTCGATGAGCACTTCGTGGGAGTCGCAGCGCACCTGACCTTTCCCGTCGTAACCCAGGCGGGCGGTCTTCAGGATCGCCGGGAAGGCGAAGTCGGCGGCTTCGACGACGTCGGCCTCCGCGTGGATGACGCGGTAGGGACCCACGGGTACGCCGATCTCGGTGAGGAACGCCTTCTCGGCGATGCGGTCCTGACAGGTGGCGATCGCCGCGGGCGAGGGGCGCACCACCGTGCCCTCGGCGAGGCGGGCGAGCGCCGCGGCCGGCGGGTTCTCGAACTCGGTGGTGATGACCGCGCAGGTGGCTGCCATCTGCGCGAGTGCGTCAGGGTCGTCGTAGGCGGCGACGAGGTGCACGTCGGCCACCCGGCCGGCGGGGGCGTGCGGGTCGGGTTCCAGCACGGTGGTGCGATACCCCATCTGGTGCGCGGCGAGCACGAAGTACCAGCCCAGCTGCCCACCGCCGAGCACGCCGATCATGGCCGGCGGGGTGATCGGGGTGAGCTGACTCATGCCGGGGGCAGGGTACTGGTGGCCGCCTGGTGATGGCGGGCACTGCGGTAGTCCACCAACCGTGCCGCGAGAGCCGGGTCGTCGGCAGCGAGCAGGGCGACGGCGAACAG
Source organism: uncultured Bifidobacterium sp. (assembly GCA_964598965.1). Taxonomy (GTDB): domain Bacteria; phylum Actinomycetota; class Acidimicrobiia; order Acidimicrobiales; family Ilumatobacteraceae; genus UBA668. Next base: position 8,406 of record CAZREK010000054.1, read on the forward strand.
GGCGGCGTTGGTGGCGCCGGCCTCGCCGATGGCGAACGTCGCCACCGGCACACCGGCGGGCATCTGCACGATCGAGTACAAGCTGTCCTGGCCGCTGAGATGACGGCTCGGCACGGGCACACCCAGCACGGGCACGGTGGTCTTGGCCGCGATCATGCCCGGCAGGTGGGCGGCGCCACCGGCACCGGCGATGATGGCGCGCAGGCCGCGCCCCGCGGCCGCTTCGGCGAACGCGAACATCTCGTCGGGCATGCGGTGGGCGGACAGCACCTGCGCCTCGTGAGCCACGCCGAACTCGGCCAGCACCTCGACGGCCTTGCTCATCGTCGGCCAGTCGCTGGCCGAACCCATCACGACGGCGACGACGGGGCTGCTGCTCACGCGTCCAGTCTGCCGCATCGGGTGCGGTCAGACCGCAGCGCCCACCCGCTCGCCGTCGATCACCGCCGCGTGAGCACGACGTGGCGCCACGCAGTCACCGACGCGCTCGACGCTTACGCCCGCGGCCTTCAGCTGGTGATACAGCTCGTCGGCCGGGTTGGCGGGCACGGCCAGCACCACCCAGTCGGGGCGGCGGGTCTGGTTGGCGCCCGTGGGGTGGTGCAGCAGGGTGAGTTCACCGCCGGCGAAGTTCATCGGCACCAGGTCGGTGCTCTGCACGATGCCCTTGGCGTGGGCGCGCATCCACCAGTTCTCCATGTCCAGCGTGATGCCCAGGTCCTGCCCCACCACCATGCCGTTGGTGATCACTTCCACCGTGCAACCTCGGTCGGCCAACAGCTCGGCCACCGAGGTGGCGTGGTGGAAACCGATCTCGTCGATCACCACGACGTCGCCCTGCGGGTCGGCCGCACCGGACAACACGTCGCGCACGTCGGCCACCTGGGTGGCGTCGCCGCCCACCCACCACGGCCGGTTGGCCTGGGCGCCGGTGGCCACGATCACCTGGTCGGGCCGTACGCGCTGCACCAGGTCGACGTCCACGGCCACCCCGTAGCGCACCTGCACGCCGAGGCGCTGACACTCGCTGACCTGGTTGCGCACCAAGTCGCCGAACTCGGCGCGGTTGGGCACCGTTGCAGCGAGCCGCACCTGACCGCCTGCCTGCTGTTCGCGTTCGTACACCGTCACCCGGTGACCGTTGCGCGCCGCGGCGATGGCGGCCTGCATGCCGGCCGGGCCAGCGCCCACCACCAGCACGTTGCGCGGGCTGGCGGCCTTGCGAGTGAGGCCCACACCCTGTGCCTCGCGGCCGGTGCGTGGGTTCTCGATGCACCCCAGCCAACGGTTCAGGCCCATGCGGCCCACGCACTCCTGGTTGCACGACAGGCACAGGCGGATGTCGTCGGTGGCCCCCACGCGGGCCTTGGCCGCGAAGTCGGGGTCGGCGATCTGGCCGCGCACCACACCCACCAGGTCGCAGTGTCCCTCTGCCAGCGCGCGCTCGGCCTGCAGCGGGTCCTTGAACCGGCCCACACCCACCACCGGCAGATCCACGGCCTTGCGGAACGCCGAGGGGATGAACAGCGCATACCCGGGCGGGATGTGCATGCTGGCCTCGATCATGAACAGGCTGGCGGTGGCCACACCGATGGAGGTGTTGATGTAGTCCACCTGGCCGGTGCGCTCCGCGATGCGCGCGGTCTCCACCGCATCGTCGATGGTGGTGCCGCCCTCGATCAGTTCGTCGCCGCACAGGCGCACGCCAAGGGCCAGGCGGTTGCCGATGACCTTGCGCACCGCCGCAACGATCTCCACCAGCAGGCGGGCGCGGTTCTCCAGGCTGCCGCCGTATTCGTCGGTGCGGTGGTTGGTGGCCGGGCTGAGGAAGCCGCGCACGATCGAGCTGTGCGAGCACTGCAGCTCGATGCCGTCGAAGCCTCCCTCGGCGCAGTGCTCGGCGACCAGCGCGTAGCCGGCAACGATCTCGTCGATCTCGGCCTGGCTGACGGCCTTGGGCACCTCGCGGAACAGCGGATCGGCAACGGCGGACGGGGCCCACACCGGCAGGCGCGAGTACATCGACGACGCCTGGCCGCCGTTGTGGTTGATCTGGGCGAAGATCGGCACGCGGTGGCGGTGCACCGCGTCGGTGATGCGTCGGTAGCCGGGGATGACGTCGCGGTGGAAGCCGTGGATCAGCTTCTCGTACGGCCAGTCCGTGGGGTGCGTGCTGTGTTCCTCGGTGATGATCAGGCCGGCGCCACCTGCGGCGCGGGCCGCGTAGTAGGCCGCGTGCTGGTCGGTGGGCTTGCCGTCGCGCGCGTAGTTGGTCAGGTGAGCGCTGAACACGATGCGGTTGCGCGTGCGGACTGGTCCCAACTGCAGGGGCGTCCACAAGTACCGATAGGCCATCGGCGCCACGCTACCGAG
>CAZREK010000055.1:0-2138 GCA_964598965.1 uncultured Bifidobacterium sp.
CCACCTCGGTGACCCCGCCGCCGATGTCGACGATCATGTTGCCGCTCGGCTCGGGCACGGGCAGGTCGGCGCCGATGGCCGCCGCCATCGGCTCTTCGATGATGTGCACGGGCTTGCGGGCCCCCGCGTACTCGGCCGCGTCCTGCACGGCGCGCTGCTCGACACCGGTGATGCCCGAGGGAACGCAGATGACCATGCGCGGCTTGCTCCAGCGGCTGGCATGCACCTTCTGGATGAAGTAGCGCAGCATCTTCTCGCACACCTCGAAGTCGGCGATGACGCCGTCCTTCAGCGGGCGAATGGTCTTGATGCGCCCAGGTGTACGGCCCATCATCCGCTTCGCCTCGAACCCGACCGCGACTGGCCGGCCGTCGGTGATGTCGATCGCGACGACGGACGGTTCGTTGAGAACAATGCCTTGACCGCGCGCGTAGATGAGGGTGTTGGCCGTGCCGAGATCGATGGCGAGATCGCGGCCGAGCGCGAGTGGATTGCTTCTGGCCATCACCACCTCCTTCGGGCCTGGAATCAGCCCTTCATGCTAGCGGGCGGCCAGTTTGTTACAGATTCGGGAAGAAGATGCCGATTTCCCGCTGGGCCGACTCGAGCGAGTCGCTGCCGTGCACGAGGTTCTCGGTGAACAGGATGCCGAGGTCGCCGCGGATGGTGCCGGGGGCGGCCTTGCGCGGGTTGGTGGCGCCCATCATCGTGCGCACGACTTCCCAGGTGTCCTCCGGGCCCTCGACCACCATGGCCACCACCGGGCCACGGCTCATGAACTCCACCAGGTCCTTGTAGAAGCCCTTGCCGACGTGCTCTTCGTAGTGACGGGCCAGCGTGGCGGCGTCGAGCGTGCGCAGATCCATGGCGACCAGCTGCAGGTTCTTGGCCTCGAAGCGGCCGACGATCTCGCCGACGAGGCCGCGCTCCACGGCATCGGGCTTGAGCAGGACGAGTGTGCGATCAGACATGGCGAACGAGGCTACCGGGCGACGGGACCCCTACCCACGGTCGCCAGCCTCCAGGCGGAGGCAGTCCGGACACACGGGCGGCGGCGTGGGGCTCAGGGCGAGGCCCTCGCGTGCGGCGATGGCGAGAGTCCCGCCGGGCGGGCGCGTGGCACCGCACAATGCTCCCCGATGGTCCGCGGCGAAGAGATGCACCACCCGCCGCTCCATCGCCGGCGCCTCAGCGCCATTGGGTTCAGCGACGTCCTCGACGCCGGGCAGGCACTGGCGTGCCGCCCAGAGCATTGTCGCATCGCTCTGCTGACCGACGCGTAGAACCCGCGTGCCGTGCAGCACCATCCCAACCCCGTGCTCCTCGTCCCACGCGCACTCCATGACACAGGCGACGACAGGCAGACCGCTGTGAACAAGTGGATGCACGACCAAGGCGGAGACCGTCGCGAGCTGGCGGAGTTCTTGATCGTCGACATGTTCAGGCAGAGAGGTGATGAGGTCCGGAGCCGCGTCGAGCGATTCGGATCGCAGTCTCGGGTACTCGCGTGCGAGAGCAGCGAACGCCGACGACACGACCGCCGATTCGTTATCGACGAGCCACTCGACCAATGCGGCTTCGTTGCGACGCAATGGCGATCGATCCCTGCCCTCAGGTGCAAACAGGACGGAGATCGGCCCGGATGCGGAATGCCGCGCCTGGACCGTCGTCGTCCAGCAGAACCCGTTCCAACGGAACTCCAGCGGTCTCACATCGGAGCACGCTAACGGCCGAACCGTGCCGTCTCAGGCGGCGCGTACGCGCGGCGCAGGGAAGGTGATGGTGCTGCCGTCGGGCCGCACAGCGGTGAGGGTGCGGTCCTTGTGTAAGTAGAACTTCCAGCCGCCTTCGTGGGCGAGGTGGTGGTGTCGCCAACACAGTGGGATCAGGTTGGTGATGTCGGTTGGCCCGTCGTCGTCCCACCACTGGACGTGGTGGATCTGACATCGGTCGAACGGGGTATCGCAACAGCCGCAGGTGGGGTGCAGCACCCGTAGCGCCCGTCGCTGGTCGGCGCTGGCCAGGCGAGTGGTGCGCCCGAGCATCAGCTGGGTGCCGTCGACCCCGACCACCACCGGGGTGACCGACCCGAGGCAAGCCCAGCGGCGGATGGTGTCGACGGGCAGGTCGAACCCGCA
>CAZREK010000055.1:2238-10740 GCA_964598965.1 uncultured Bifidobacterium sp.
CCGGCCAGCGCCTGCGCCTGCAGCCACTGGTGCCGCTCGAGCAGATCGTCGGGGCCACCCTCGGGCAACCGACCCTTGCGCAAGGCCTCGGTGGCGGCAGTCAGTCGGCCTTGCAGCAGCGCCCCTGTCTCGGGATCGAACCGGCCACGCAGGTTCCACATGCCCTCGTGATCCAACCACCAGCTGGCCCGGTTGGCCGCCTTCTGCCGCGCCAGCCGAGCCGCAGCATCGTCGCGCCGCAACCGCCGCACCAGGACGGACAACCAGCGACGGAACTCGCCCTCGCTCAGATCGGCAGCCTTTGCACGGATCTCGTCGCCGTGTGCTGCCACCCGCGCCCGGTCGCCGGCCGACAACCCGGCCAACGCCTCGGCAACCACGTCGACATGCTCGGGCGTGGTCGCACCCTCGGCCAGCGAAGCATCGAGCTGAGGGATCGCCTCGCCCACGTCGGCCCGGCGCTTGGCCTTGGACGACGACTTCGACGACGACCGGGTGGCCTGCGAGTGCTCGCCCTCGCTGTCGGCCCCCAGCCTGCGCAGCCGGCGCATGACCTCCATCTCGCGGCGAGCCAGCAGCGACCGCACCGCCCCGATGTCGGCCAGCTCGCGACGACAGGCAGCCAAATCCGCCACCTCCGCCGCTTCCACCAGCGCCCGAATCGCCTGCACCTCCATACGAACAAGTGTACGAAACGGGTGTGACAAGGTTCGCTTGCGGCCTAGAGCACCTTGCGCAGGTAAGGGCGGGCGGCGCCGACGACGTAGAGCGAGCCGGTGATCAGTACGGCATCGTCGGCGTCGGTGTTGGCCAGCACGCGGTCGATCGCTCGGTGGAGTTCGTCGATCTGGATCACGTCGTCGCAACCCATCGCCCGCGCGGCCGCTGTGAGCTCGCCGGCGTCCATACCGCGCGACGACGGGGCGGTGCAGGTGACGACCAGGTCGAACTCGTCGGCGCGCAACGCGGACAGCATCTCGCGCGGGTCGCGGCCCTGCAAGCAACCCACCACCAAGATGCGCCGGCCCGCGGGGTCGAAGTCCTCGAAGAACACCGACGCACACGTGTCGGCGCCCGGCGCGTTGTGGGCACCGTCGATGATCACCAGCGGCTGATGTCCCATCACCTCGAAGCGACCGGGCATGACCACCTGGGAGAAACCTTCGGTCACCAACTCGCCGTCGATGGGCGAGGCGAAGAACGTCTCGGCGGCAGTGAGCGCCACTACTGCGTTGTCGCCTTGGTGGCGACCGTGCAGGGGCACGAAGACGTCGGGGTACACCGTCGTGGGGGTGCGCAGGTCGATCATGCGGCCACCGAGCGCCAACTGGTTCTCCAGCACGTCGAAATCGTCGGGACGTCGCAAGCTGGACGCTCCCCCGGCGTTGGCAAAGATCGCGGCCAACTCGGGGTCGGTCTCGCCGATCACCACGGCGCTCGACGGTTTCACGATGCCGGACTTCTCGATGGCGATGTGTCGCTTGGTGGGCCCGGCGTACTCGGTGTGGTCGATGCCGATGTTGGTGAGGACCGCCACCTGCGCCTCGCACACGTTGGTTGCATCCCAGCGCCCGAGCAGCCCGACCTCCACCACTGCCACGTCGACGGCGACGTCGGCCATCCAGCGGAACGCAGCGGCGGTCACCGTCTCGAAGTAGGTGGGCCGCACGCCGGTCAGCGTCTCCATGTTCGCGACCGCGGCGATCTGCTCCGCGAAATCGTCGTCGCTGATCGCCTCACAGTTGCGGTTGATGCGCTCGTTGATGCGTTCCAGGTGCGGGCTGGTGTAGGTGCCCACGGTCAGCCCGTGTGCCATCAGCAATCGGGTGATCATCTGCGTCGTCGAGCCCTTGCCGTTGGTGCCGGTGACGTGGATGACAGGGAACGCACGCTGCGGGTCGCCCATCGCCGACATCAGCGTCTGGATGCGGTCCAGGCTGGGCGAGGTGATGCGCCCGGTCAGGTCGTAGTTCGAGTGGGTGTCGAGGAACGCGAGCGCGTCGGAATAACTCGTCATGGCCGGCTCCGGAGGCTGCCGCTCAACTGGCCTGGCGCCGCGGCCGCTTGGCGGTCGCCTCGCGCGGCACCAGCGTGGGGTTCGCCTTGGTGGCCACCGCTTCGCTGTCGATCTGGACGCGGCCGACATCGCTGCGGCCGGGCAGTTCGTACATCGTGTTGAGCAGCACCTCTTCGAGGATCGCCCTCAACCCACGCGCACCGGTGCCGCGCAACAGCGCCTGATCGGCGATCGCTTCCAGCGCGTCGTGGGTGAACTCCAGCTCGACCTCTTCGAACTCGAACATCTTGCGGTACTGCTTGATGAGCGAGTTCTTCGGCTCAACCAGAATGCGCACCAGTGCCTCGCGATCGAGGCTGCGCACCGCACCCACCATCGGCAGGCGGCCGATGAACTCGGGGATCATGCCGAACTTCAGCAGATCTTCGGGCTGCACCTGGGCGAACAGCTGGCCGGGATCGCGCTCGATGCGGCTGCGCACGGTGCCGGTGAAACCCATGCTGCGCTGACCGATGCGGTTCTCGATGATCTGCTCGAGCCCGGCGAACGCACCACCACAGATGAACAGGATGTTGGTGGTGTCGATCTGGATGAACTCCTGGTGGGGGTGCTTGCGGCCACCTTGCGGCGGCACCGAGGCCACCGTGCCCTCCAGGATCTTCAGCAGCGCCTGCTGCACGCCCTCACCGCTGACGTCGCGGGTGATGGACGGGTTCTCGCTCTTGCGGGCGATCTTGTCGATCTCGTCGATGTAGATGATGCCGGTCTCGGCCTTCTTCACATCGAAGTCGGCGGCCTGGATCAGCTTGAGCAGGATGTTCTCGACGTCCTCGCCCACGTAGCCGGCCTCGGTGAGCGCGGTGGCGTCGGCCACGGCGAACGGCACGTTCAGCAAGCGAGCCAGCGTCTGCGCGAGGTGGGTCTTGCCGCAACCGGTGGGGCCGAGCAACAGGATGTTGCTCTTCGACAGCTCGATGTCGTCGCGGCGGCTGACGCCGGCGTTCTGCTGGTACTGAATGCGCCGGTAATGGTTGTACACCGCGACGGAGAGGATCTTCTTCGCTTCGTCCTGCCCGACCACGTAGTCGTCGAGGAAGGTGCGGATCTCGCGCGGCGTGGGCAACTGGTCGAAGGTGAGCTCACCGGAGTCGGTGAGTTCTTCCTCGATGATCTCGTTGCACAGGTCGATGCACTCGTCGCAGATGTACACGCCGGGGCCGGCGATGAGCTTCTTGACCTGCTTCTGGGACTTGCCGCAGAACGAGCACTTCAGCAGCTCACCCGTGTCACCGAATTTCGCCACAGCTGCTCCTTTGCATACGGTCCAAGCCTGTCACGCGCTCGCGAGCAGACGTGGGATCGCGGTCAGCGAATGGGGCCGGTGCGATCGACGACGTCTCGGGAGGAGATGACATCATCGATGATGCCATACGCGAGGGCCTCGGAGGCTTCCATCACGAAGTCGCGGTCCGTGTCGGCGTGGATGCGCTCCAGCGACTGGCCGGTGTGCTTGGCCAGGATTTCCTCCAGCAGGTCGCGCATGCGGAGGATTTCCTTCGCGGCCAACTCCAGATCCGTGACCTGGCCGTAGCCGACCTGGCCGTACGGCTGGTGCAGCAGGATGCGGCTGTGCGGCAGCGCCATGCGCTTGCCCTTGGTGCCCGCAGCCAGCAGCACCGCGGCGGCCGAGGCCGCCTGGCCGAGGCAGATCGTGGCGACGTCGTTCTTGATGAACTGGATGGTGTCGTAGATGGCGAACAGCGCGGTGATGTCGCCACCAGGGCTGTTGATGTAGATGCTGATGTCCTTGTCGGGGTTCTCCGACTCCAGGTACACCAACTTGGCGCAGGTGAGGCTGGCCGACGCATCGTCGATGGGCGTGTCGAGCCAAATGATGTTGTCGCGCAGCAAGCGGCTGTAGAGGTCGTAGCTGCGCTCGCCCCTGCTGGTCTGCTCGACCACGCCAGGGACCTGATAGCCGGAGTTCAGGAAGCGGTCATGCACAGCAGTGCCCCTCTCAGTGAGCGTGATCGTGATCGTGGTCGTGGTCGTGATCGTGGTCGTTGCCGAGCAGCAACGAGCGGTCGATGGCGTTGCCCTCGGGGTCGACCACCTCGACGTGCTCCACCAGCCAGTCGAGCGCCTTGGTCTTGCGCAGCTGCGCGACGAGGTCGGTGACGGCATCGTTCTTCTCGTAGGCCTTGCGCACCTCGCTGGCCTTCTGGCGCACGCGCAGTGCGATGCGGGCGTACTCCGCGTTGATGTCGTCGTCGTCGACCTCGAGGCCCTCTGCGTCGGCGACGGCGCGCAGCGCAAGATCCACCTTGACGGCGTTGATCGACTGCTGGCGCAGCGCTTCGATGAACGACTCCGTGGTCTGGCCGGTGATCTGCAGCCACTGCTCGATGGCGATGCCCTGCGCCTGGAACTGCTGCACCATGTTCTGCACACGGGCCTGCAGGTCGCCCTGCACCATGCTGTCGGGCGCCTGCACGTCGACCAGCTCGGCCAGCGCCGTGGTGACGCGCTCGACGTACTGGTTGCGAGCCTGGTTCAGCTTGCCGGTGGAAATGCGCTCGGCGATCGAAGCCCGCCACGCCTCCACCGTCTCGAACTCGCCGAGGTTCTCGGCAACCCACTCGTCAGTGACGTCGGGCAGCACCATCTGCTGCACGTTGGTGACCTCGACCGTGAAGTCGGCAGGCTCTTCCATGCCCGACGGGTTGGCGCTGAAGGTCAGCGTCGCCCCGGCCTTGGCGCCCACCAACTGGTCGTCGAAGCCCTCGGCCACCCAGCCCTTGCCGATCTCGTACAGCCAGTCCTCGGTGTTCAATCCGACGACGGGCTCGCCATCGCGGGTGGCCGCCAGCGTGAGCGTGACGTGGTCGCCGGTCTGGGCGGCACGATCGGCGTCGACCAACGAGCCCTGGCGACGACGCTCGGCGTCGACCGCTTCGTCGATCTCTTCATCGGTGGCGGCGACGCCGGGCAGCTCCACCCGCAGACCGCCGTAACCGGGAACGGTGATGACGGGGCGCACCTCGCACACGGCGTCAAAGGTGACCTCACCCTCTTCCTCGCCGCCGGTGATCTCGACCTCGGGAGTCGCGATCAGGTCGACGTTGTGCTCCGTGACCGCCTTGGCCAGGTAGGCGGGCACGGCGTCGCGGAGCGCCTCGTCGCGTGCGGCCGCCATGCCGATTCGCGCCTCGAGCACCTTGCGCGGCACCTTGCCGGCACGGAAGCCGGGCATGTTGACCTGGCGAGCGATCTTGCGGAACGCCTGGTCGATGTCGTGGTCGAACTCGGCCTCGTCGATGGTGACCGACAACTTCACCAACTGCCGGGGCGCCGGCTGCGGGGCACCTTCCTCGGTGGAAGGTTCACGGGTGTCCTGAGCGGGTTCGATGGTGCTTCTCACAGAGCGACGACTCTACCGGCGGAGGCGAGTTTCCTGCCGAATGCCCGCCCCGCCACTGGTTTGCGGCAGAATGTCGCCTATGACCGTCATCGCCCGGGAGTTGCGCTCATGACCATCTGGAAGCCCCACGCTCTCGCCACGCCGCACACCGATCAGCTCGACCTGAAGGTCGGCGACCGGGTGAAGAGCACGGCCGATCTCCCCGGCGTGCCCGTCGGGTCCGAGGGCCGCATCCTTCTGGCCAACGGTTTCAACTGGCAGCGGTACCGCGTGTTGTTCAACAACGGCGTGGAACTGGGCGACCTCGATCACCGCACGCTGACCCCCACCGGCCGCACCGCGAAGCGGCTCGCCCGCCAACGCTGACCTCGGGTCCCCCCGTGCGGGACTTTGGTCCCGACCCCGGTGTCCTTTTCCCCTACTGGGGCCTGCCTCGTCCGACAGAATGGCGGGTATGAGCAAAGAGGACCGGTCAATCATCAGTTGGTTCGCGTTCGCTGCGGCAATTGCCGCACTGATCGTGGCCATCATCAGCGTGGGTAACGACGGCGGCGGCGGCAGCGCGTCCGGCGGCGGTGGCAGCAGCGGCGGCTCGGCGCCGACCGTGGTGACGGTCACGATGACCGACTTCGCCTTCTCGCCTGCCTCCATCACCATCCCCACCACCGGTGCAACTCTCCGACTGGTCAACAAGGGCGCGGTCATCCACAACTTCCAGGTGGAAGAGCTGGGCCTGAAGAGCATCGATGTGCCCTCCGGCGCCACGGTCGACTTCCCGATCGACGCCCAGGAAGCCGGCACCTACAAGGCCACTTGCCCGCAGCCCGGTCACTCCGATGCCGGCATGGTGGGTTCGTTGGTGGTCAGCGACACGGCCGCCAGCGCCGACAATGCCGACCACCTGCCCACCGACAGCAAGCTGATGACCTGGTCGCAAATGGACTCGCTGATGCTCAAGGTCGCTCAGCAGTACCCCGCGGTCACCGAGGGTCATGGTGGCGAGATGAAGGAGCCGGACAGCATCTCGTTCAACGAGGACGGTTCGCGCAACATCCAGTTCACCATCACCTCCAAGGTCGTGAACTGGGAAGTCGAGCCCGGCAAGGTCGTCGAGGCCTGGACCTATGACGGTGTCGTCCCCGCCCCGGAAATCCACGTCCAGAGCGGTGACCACGTCACCATCATCCTGAAGAACGATCTGCCGCAGTCCACCTCGCTGCACTTCCACGGCATTCAGGTGCCGAACGTCATGGACGGCGTCGACCCGTACACCGAGGCCCCCACCATCCCGGGCGGCGAGCACGTGTACACCTGGATCGCGAAGGGCCCGGCCGTCGGCATCTATCACTCGCACCACAACGCTGAGCAGCAGATCCCCGACGGCATGTTCGGCGCCTTCACGATTGACGAGATGCCGATCCCCGAGGTGCTGCAGGAGAAGGGCTACACCGCCGACAAGATCACCGAGCGCGTGAACATGGTGCTCAACGACGCCGGCGTCATCGGTCTCAGCCTCAACGGCAAGAGCTTCCCCGCCACCGAGCCCTACACCATCCGCGTCGGCGAGATCCTCGAAGTCAACTACATGAACGAGGGCCTGCTCGGCCACCCGATGCACATGCACCAGCCGATGGGCTGGATCATCGCCAAGGACGGCATTCCGCTGCTCGTCCCGACCCCGCAAGACACCATCTGGGTCTCCCCCGGCGAGCGCTACACGGTGCTCTACATGGGCATGGAGCCCGGCGTGTGGGCGTGGCACTGCCACATCCTCACTCACGCCGAGACCCCCACCGGCATGCGCTACATGGTGACTGCGCTCATCGTCGAGCGGTGATCAGGTGACTGATCGGCCCGCAAGGGTGATCGTCGGAGTCGATGGCTCCGAAGGATCGATCGAGGCCCTGCGGTGGGCGGCCCACGAGGCCGCTCGCCGCGGGGCCCCGCTCCATATAGTGACGTGTGCTCAGCTCCCGGTGTCGGTGGAAGCCGGCATGGTGGGGGCCGGGGCCTTCGCCGGGTCCTCGATGGACGCGATCGTCCAGGAGCAGGAACAGGTCAACCAGCGGGCGGTCGACCTCGCCCGCAGCTACGGCCTCGACATCGAGGTCAGCGGCGAAACGGTGCTGGGCGCCCCGGGCTATGCGCTCGTCAGCGGCGCCCACCATGACGACGTCATCGTGCTCGGCGCCACCAGCCACCCTGGGCGCCTCACGGACCTGCTGGGCTCCGTGGCCACGGTCGTCACCCACCGGGCGAAGTGCCCCGTCGTGGTGGTCCACGGCACAGTGCCCGCCGGCAACGAGGTACGCCGCGTCGTCGTCGGCGTCGACGGCTCCCCCGCCAGCGACGAGGCCCTGCTGTGGGCCACCGAGTCCGCGCTGCGCAGCGGTGCCGAGCTGGTGTTGGTCCACGGTTGGATCTACCCGTACCTGGGCACTCGCACGGCGATCAGCGAGCCACGGGACGAGATGCGTCTCGACGCGATGCGTGTGCTGGAAGCCAGTGCCCTGAAAGCTCACGAGTTGGCGCCGTCGCTGACGTGCCACTCGATCATCTCCGAGGAGAACCCCGCCAAGGCGATCCTCGACGCTGCCGTCGGCGCCGACCTCGTGGTCGTCGGATCACGCGGGCACGGTGGCTTCGCAGCGCTGGTGCTCGGCTCGGTCAGCCGCACGGTGCTGCAGCACGCGCCCTGCCCGGTCGCAGTCGTCCGTCCGCAGCACTGACCGGACTTGCTCAGTCGCGCACACCGGTGCGCGAGTCCTCCAACTGTTCACGACGAACCCGCGCGTTGCAGTCGGCGTTCTCTCGCTCCAGCGCGGGGTAGTGCAACAGTTGACCGGCGACCAATCGGGGGCCGATGCGCGCGTCCACTGCCTCGACCGCCTCGCACTTGCCGTGATCGGCGTAGAGAATCGTCAGCGGCGTGACGTCCATCCACCCGCTGAACGCCACGAACACCCACGCCCACCGTGCGAGTGCGGGCACCATGCTCTGACGGACCATCGACGCGAGGTACACGCCGGCCGCCGCCACCGCCGGCAACAGGTACGAGACCTCC
>CAZREK010000056.1:0-10731 GCA_964598965.1 uncultured Bifidobacterium sp.
CAGCGGATGGCCGACGGGCTCATCCAACTCGCGGTCGCTTACGCGAAGGGTGAGGTCACTGGTGGGCGGGAGAACCCGAACCTGTTGATCATCATCGACGCCGATAACCCCGACAGCGCGGTCACTTCCTTCGGTGACCGCATCCCCGCCCATGTGGCGCGGTTCTTGTGCGAACAGGCCACTATCCAGCGGGTGATTGCGGCGGGGTCACACATTCTCGACCTGGGCCGCAGTGTCCGCTACGCCACCGATGCCCAATACCTGGCGTTGGTGGCCCGTGATGGTGGCTGCCGGGTGGATGGCTGCAGGATTCCGCCGGCCTGGTGCGATGTCGATCACCTGATCGCATGGGAAGACGGTGGGCCCACCGACCTGTGCAACCTTGGGCTGTGGTGCCGGTTCCACCACAAGCTGAAGCACTCACCCGGGGTGAAGGTGCTCGGCGACATCAACAACCTGCGACTGCAGTTGGCCGACGGCACCATCATCAACTGCCCACCCAAGTCACGACAACGACCACCACAACAGGCGGCGGCCTGACGCCCGCAACCCGTGTGGTGCGCGCGACCCGGCAGGGTCAGCTGGTCATGCCACCCAGGCCGACGAGGCCGCGAGCGAGTTCGATCTCGCCCATGTGGCGCAGGCCGTGTTGGTAGATCCAGCACTCGGTGGCGTCGAGCAGGGTGATGCCCTGCGGGCCGGCGACGCGGGCGCTGTAGGTGCTGGCCACCTGCGGCGGCAGCGGGTGGGGGATCACCACACGGTCCAGCTCGACCGGGTCGAGGTCGGCCAGCCAGGCCTCGGTGCGAGCCATCACCGCGCGCAGGTACTCCTTGAACGCCTCGTAGTCGCCGATGCGCTGGTGGATCATCTCGTCCACCGTCTTGTGCTTGCCGTGGTCGTCGATGGTCATCTGCACACGCGCTTGCCAGTCGGCGTTCCAGATCGGCGGCGTACCGGTCATCAGCATGAACGACGCGTCCCACATGTTGGTGATGTGGAACAGGCAGAACGCGATCGGCACCACGCCCTCGCGTTCGAAGTGGTTGACGTGCTCGATGGACATCGAGTCCACCGCCTGGTGATACAGCGAGTGCATTGCGCGCATGCGCCGCTGCAGCGAATCGAGAACGGCCGGGTTGCTCATCGGGTACCCCTCACTCCCTCGAGAATTCCATCTTGGCGTGTGCTTCCAGGTCGGCCGCGCTGCGGCGCGAGTGGATCTCGAACACGGCACGGTGCACCGCACCCGTGAACGGGAACGGTGCCTGATAATCATCCGTCTTCGGCGACATCGGGTCGCTGCCGATGTCCAGACCCGTGGACCCCAACATGCGCACCAGCTTGCCGATCGGGCCGCTGGCGACATCGACACCATCGGCCGCAACCGTCAACGCACCGGCCTTGCCGTCACGTTCGAAGCGAGCGGTCAGCACATGGTCTCCGGCGGGCAGCGACACCGGCCCGGCGATGCGGTAGTTGGTGCCCAGCGCGTTGTACTGGAAGCACAGCGCACCATCCTTCACGTACATCGTGTGCCCCACGCTGTGCGTGCCGCGCGAGTACAGGACGCCCTCGCACGACCCGTCGGCGGGCACGGTGACGTCCAGCGTCAGCGTCCAGTTGCGGCCGCCCAGCGGCGGGCACACGTCGGACGGGATGTGGGAGATCGGCGGCAGGTACTCGTACGTCGTGCGCGCGTGCGGGGTACCCGGCCGGGGCGCACCACCGAACAGCTCGATGGTGCGATCGTCGAGCGGCAGCACGCCCATCTCACCCGCTTGCGTCCACCACAGGTCGATCATCTCGCGCAGCTTGTCCGGTCGCTCGGCGGCCAGGTTGCGGCACTCGCTGAAGTCGTCGGACAAGCAGAACAGCTCCCACTCGTCGTCGCCGTAGGGCTTGCCCGCCTCGTGGTAGGTGGTGGCCTTCCAGGCCTTGCCCTCGCCATCGAGCGCCCAGATGCCGCGGTGGCCCATCTGCTCGAAGTACTGCACGCGCCGCGGCGGGGCAGCAGCGGCATCGGAGAACGTCTGCACCAGCGAGCGACCGTGCATCGGGATCTGCTCCACGCCGGCCACGACCTCCGGCGACGGCGCGCCGGTGATGTCCAGCACGGTGGCCGCGATGTCGATGGCGTGGCAGAACTGGTGGCGGATCTCGCCACGTGCATCGATGCCGTCCGGCCAGTGCACCACCAGCGGGTCGCGCACACCACCGCCGTAGGTGTTCTGCTTGTACCAGCGCAGCGGGCTGTTGCCGGCCTGCGCCCAACCCCACGGGTAGTTGCTGTGCGAGTGCGGGCCGCCGATGTCATCCAGCTTCTCGGCGACGATCTGGTCGATGTCCTCCCACAGCCCGTTGAAGAAGCTGAACTCGTCCATCACGCCCAACGGGCCGCCCTCGCGGCTGGCCCCGTTGTCGGACATCACCATGATCAACGTGTCGTCCAGCAGGTCGTGCTGGCGCAGGAACGACACCAGCCGGCCGATCTGGTCGTCGGTGTGTTCCAGCATCGCCGCGTACGCCTCCTGCAGGCGGCAGGCGAACTTCTGCTGGTTGGGGGTGAGGTCGGTCCAGGCGGGCACGCCCGGGTTGCGCGGCGCCTGGATGGTGCCCTCGGGCACGATGCCCAGCTCCACCTGCCGCTGGTACCAGCGCTCGCGCATGACGTCGTAGCCCTCGTCGAATTGGCCGCGCCAACGCTGCAGGTAGTCGTCGGGGGCCTGATGCGGCGAGTGCATCGCGCCGAACGCGAGGTAGAGGAAGAACGGCCGGTCGGGCCGCACGGACACCAGGTCGCGCACCCAGCCGGTGGACTGGTCGATCATGTCCTCGCTGAAGTGGTACGGGCGGCCGCCGGCGACGGTCGCGGGGCGCTCGATGTGGTGGTTGTCGCGGGTGAGCTCGGGGTGGAACTGGTCGCTCTCGCCCTGCAGGAACCCGTAGAACTTGTCGAAGCCCTTCTGCAGCGGCCAATTGGTGTGCGGCCCGGCGGCGGAGGTTTCCTCCATCGGCGCCAGGTGCCACTTGCCCGCCGCGTAGGTGGCGTAACCGTGCGAGCGCAGCAGCTCGGCGATGGTGGCGGCGCGCGGGGTGATGCCGCCGCGCATGTGTGGGTAGCCGGTGTTCCAGTTGCTGACCCCGCGCATGCCCACCGAGTGGTGGTTGCGCCCCGACAGCAGGCAGGCGCGGGTGGGCGAGCACAGCGCGGTGGTGTGGAACGACGTGTAGCGCAGGCCGCCGCTCGCCAGCGCGTCGATGTTCGGCGTGGTGAGCGTGCTGCCGTAGCAGTTGAAGTGCGAGTACCCGGTGTCGTCGAGGACGATCATGACCACGTTGGTGCCACCGAGGCCCGCCGGCGGCTCGGGCCACCACGGCTGCGATTCGTGGTGGGTGCGGCCGATGCGGCCCTTGAATCCGGGTTCGCTGAGCATTCGTGCACAGTAAGTCTTGTCAGAGTGACTGTCAACTGTTACGTTGCCCGCATGACGGACTCCACGCTGCCGGAACTGACCACCGTCGACTTCCACTTCGACGTCATGTGCCCGTGGGCGTACCGCACATCGTGGTGGATGCGCACAGTGCGCGACGAGCTGGGCCTGCAGGTCAACTGGAAGTTCTTCAGCCTGGAGGAGATCAACCGCGTCGAGGGCAAGAAGCATCCGTGGGAACGGGAGTGGAGCTACGGCTGGTCGATGATGCGCATCGGTGCACTGTTGCGCCGCACGGACATGGCACTGCTGGAACAGTGGTACGAACGCGCCGGGCACGCGCTGCACATCGAAGGGCGCAAGCCGCACGACCCCGCGGTGGCGCGGGAGCTGCTGGCCGACCTGGGCATCGACCCGGCCGTGGTGGACCAGGCGATCGCCGACCCCACCACCCACGACGACGTGAAGGCGGACCACGATCGCGTGGTGGGCCTGGGTGGCTTCGGCGTGCCCACCATCGTGTTCCCCGGCGACCGCGCGCTGTACGGCCCGGTGGTGCTGCACCCACCCACCGGTGCAGAGGCGATCCGCTTGTGGAACCTGTTCACCGGCTTCCTCGAGTTCCCCACGCTGTACGAGATCAAGCACCCGCACTCGGCGGACGACCAGCGCCAGATCGTGGAAGCATTCCGCCCGTACGTGGAAGCACGCGACTGGGTCAGCATCGATCGCGGCAAGGTCATCCCGCTGTCGCTGGCCCCCCGAGATGGGGGCACGTCGCAATGACCGCGACCGAACCTCAGGTGGACGGTCGCCACGCGCGCCGCGACCGCAATCGCACTGCCGTGGTGGAGGCGATGATCGCGCTGTACCACGAGGGCAACTACGAGCCGTCCTCCGACGAGATTGCGGCGCGCGCCGGTCTGTCGCCGCGCTCGCTGTTCCGCTACTTCGACGACCTCGACGACCTGGTGCGCACCGCCATCTCGCACCAGCTGGAAGCGGTGCTGCCGTTCGCGAGCATCGACTTCGACGTCGAACGACCGTTGCCGGAGCGCATCGAGGGTTTCCTGCGGGCGCGTCTGCGAGTGTACGACAAGATCGAGGTCGCGGCCCGAGTCGCACGTGCGAGAGCGCTGACGCAACCGTTGCTCGCCGAGCAGGTGGCGCAGGCGCGCAAGTTCTGGCGCGACCAGGTCGCCGCCGTGTTCGCGCCCGAGCTGGCTCGTACCGACGCGCCGGCCGACACGTTGGCGGCCATCGACGTGCTCACCTCGTTCGAGTCCGTGCTGCACTTGCGCGAGCAAGGCCTCAGCCGTACCCGCTTGGAGGCTGCGATCGGCGCAGCGCTGACCCGTCTGTTGGAGGACCGATGAAGATCACCCTGCTCGGTACCGGTAGCCCCATCCCACATCCGGCGCGCGCCGGCTCGGCCACGCTCGTCACGGCCGACGGCCTCACCCTGCTGGTGGACTGCGGCCGCGGCGTGCTGTTGCGGCTGACCGCCGCCGGCCTGTTCCCGCCGGCGCTCGACGCGGTGTTCCTCACCCACCTGCACAGCGACCACATCAACGACCTCAACGATGTCGTCACCACGCGCTGGATCATGAGCCCTGGCCCCAACCCGCTGAAGCTGTACGGCCCGCCCGGCACGCAGGAAGTGGTGAACGGGATGATGCAGATGCTGGCCCCCGACGTGCGCTACCGCATGGACCACCACGACGACCTCACCTACGCGCCGGAGGTGCAGGTGGTGGAGGTGGAGCCGGGCCAGACGTTCACCGTCGGCTCGGCCACTGTCAGCGTGGCGGCCACCGACCACCGCCCGGTGGAACCCACCGTTGCGTTCCGCGTGGAGACCGGCGGCAAGTCAGTGGTGCTCGGCGGCGACGGCGTGCCGTGCGCGGGCCTCGACCAGTTGTGCGCCGGTGCCGACGCGTACGTGCAGACCGTGCTGCGTGACGACATGGTGAAGGCAGTGCCCAGCCAGCGCTTCCAAGACGTGCTCGACTACCACTCGTCGGTGGAGGACGCGGGGCGCACCGCGGCCCGCGGTGGTGTGAAGACGCTGGTGCTCACGCACTACATCCCTGGCCTGCCCCCCGGCCAGGAAGATGAATGGCGTGCGTTGGCAGCCGCGCACTTCAGCGGCCCGATCGTGCTCGGCGACGACATGACGTCGGTCGAGATTTGAACCGTTCGAGATCTAGGACTCAAGGAGACTTGTGATGAAGATTCTGCGCACCCCCGACGAGCGCTTCGCCGATCTGCCCGGCTACTCATTCGCGCCGCACTACGCCGACATCACGGCAGTGCCCGGCGACCCGACCGGTGGCACCTTGCGCGTGCACTACCTCGACGAGGGGCCGGCCGATGCCGACCCGATCCTGCTGATGCACGGCGAGCCGTCGTGGTGCTACCTGTACCGCCACATGATCCCGATCCTGGTGGGCGCCGGTCACCGCGTGATCGCCCCCGACCTCGTGGGCTTCGGCCGCAGCGACAAACCCAGCGAGCAGGACGACTACACCTATGGCCGCCACGTGGCCTGGATGAGCGAGTTGGTGTTCGACCACCTCGACCTGCAGCACGCCACGTTCTTCGGGCAGGACTGGGGCGGCTTGGTGGGCCTGCGCCTCGTGGCCGCGCAGCCCGAGCGCTTCGACCGGGTGGTCATCGGCAACACCGGCCTGCCCGAAGGCGACGGCAAGGCCAGTGAGGCCTTCCTGAAGTGGCAGAAGTTCTCCCGCGAGTCGCCGATGTTCCCCATCGGGAACATCGTCAACGGTGGCTGCACCACCGACCTGTCGCCCGAGATCATCGCCGCCTACGACGCCCCGTTCCCCGACGACTCGTACAAGGCCGGCGCGCGCATCTTCCCCTCGCACGTGCCCAACTTGCCCGACCAGCCGGAGGTCGCGGAGAACCGCGCCGCGTGGAAGGTGTTCGAGCAGTGGACCAAGCCGTGGCTGTGCGCGTTCAGCGACCGCGACCCGGTCACTGCCGGCGGCGAGCGTCCGTTCCTGCGGCGCATTCCCGGCACCAACGGCCAGCCGCACACCACCATCCAGGGTGCGGGTCACTTCCTGCAGGAGGACGCCGGTCCGAAACTCGCGGAGGTGATGCTGGCCTTCATCGACCAGACGCGGCAGGCTGGTCGCTGATGTACGGCACCGTTCGCCACGAGATCCGCATCCACCGCTCCGCCGACGACGTCTGGGCGTTGGCTGGCGATGCCGCCCGCCTGCACGAGTGGTTCCCCGGCATCGACGACTGCAAGGTGGAGGGCACCACCCGCACCATCTTCACCGGGGCCGGGATTCCGATGCCGGAGGAGATCCTGGTGTGCGATCACGCGCAGCGGCGGTTTCAGTACCGCCTCACCGTGCCGATCTTCCAGCACCACCGCGGCACGATCGACGTCATCGACATGCACGACGGCACCTGCCTGGTGGTGTACTCCACCGAGGCCGACCCGCGCGCGATGGCGCTGGTGATCGGCGGCGGCACGCGAGGCGCGCTCGATGAGTTGAAGCGCCAGATGGAACTGAACAACGTCAACGAGGGGACCGTCTGATGGGTCGCAAGATTCTGTTCATCACCACCGACCAGCAGCGCTACGACACGCTGGGCTGCAACGGCGGAACGGTGGCCCGCACCCCAGTGGTGGACGGCCTCGCCGCGCAGGGCATCCGCTACGAGCGTTGCCATCCGCAGAGCGTGGTGTGCATGCCCTCGCGCAGCACGATGCTCACCGGTCAGCACGTCAGCACGCACGGGGTGTGGATGAACGGTGTGCCGCTGCCGGAAGACGCCCCGTCGGTGGCCGAGGTGCTGCAGGGTGCCGGGTATCGCACGGCGATCATCGGCAAGCCGCACTTCGAGCCGTTCCTCGACCCCTTCGCCCGTTTCGCGGAGAACGGGTTCGCTCGCGAAGGCACCTTCGGCCCGCACCGCGGTTTCGAGCACTTCGAGTCGGCCACGCACGGCGCAGCCGGCCCGTTGCACTACGCGCGCTGGCTGCTGACCACTCACCCTGAAGCAGTGGGCATGTTCTACCCGGTGCTGGACAACCACCTGGAGGTCAACGCGCTCGGCGGCGGCGACACCGGTGCGCCGCAGGCATGGGTGAACAACATCCCCAAGGAGTGGTACCACACCGACTGGGTGGCCGATCGCACGATCTCATGGCTGGACTCGCTGGGCGCGGACGACGACTGGTTCTGCTGGATGAGCTTCCCCGACCCGCACCACCCGTGGGACCCGCCGAAGAGCGAGGTCGGTCGCATCGACTGGCGCGACGTGCCGCTGCCTGCCGGCTACATCGAGGACGCCGCGGAGCGCGAGCGCGTGCTCGACAACAAGCCGCGCCACTGGCGCGCGTGGTACGACGGTCGCTTGGTGAGCAACTACGAGGCGCCGCTGGAGTGGGTGCCCGCCACGCTCACTGCTGACCAGATCCGCGAGGTCAACGCGCTCAACGCGGTGGAGTGCGAACTGATCGACGAGGCCATCGGCCGCGTGCTCGCCGCGATCCGCGCTCGCGGTTGGGACGACGATGTCGACATCGTGTTCACCACCGATCACGGCGAGTTCCAGGGCGACTTCGGCCTGCTGTTCAAGGGTCCGTACCACGTCGACGCATTGATGCGTTTGCCTTTGATCTGGCGCCCGGCGCCCTCGTCCCGAGCCTTCGCTCAGAGCACCGTGACGCGTCCCGTCGGACATCTGGATTTGGCCCCGACGTTCTGTACCATCGCAGGAGTGGAGGTTCCGGACTGGATGGAAGGCAAGCCTCTGCCGACGGATGATCACGATGCCGACTCGCGCGGCTTCGAGCGGGTGCTCACCGAATGGGACAGCGAGCTGTTCGGAATCGGTGTCCACTTGCGAACGATCACGCGGCAGGGCTACGTCTGCACCACCTACCAGTCGGGCACATCGCACGATGGCACGGAGGGCGAGTTGTACAACCTGAACGAAGATCCGCTGCAGCGGGTGAACCGCTGGGACGACCCGGCATATGCCGCGCTGCGCAGCGACCTGGTGGCTGACCTGTGGGATCACCAACCCCCGATGCGCCGGCCGCTGCCGGCAGTGGAGGCACCGGTGTGAATTCACTCCGTGGCTACTGGCCCAGCCGGTGGCCCGGTGAGGATGGCGGACCTATGCGTCGGCAGGAACCTGCCGACGGCGGCCAACTCGGCCTGCGTTCCGGCGGCGGAACGCTGCGCGCCACTCATCGGCCAGTCTCCAACGCGGGCGTCGGCACCATGGTGGTGTTGCGCGCCCCAGGTGAGGCCTACCTGCTGTGCCACACCGGTGGGCACGACGCGGTCAGCTGGGTCGAGCAGATCGACCCTGTGTCGCTGCGCACCATTCGCCGCTCGCCGTCGTTGGAAGGTGGCCCGACGTGGCCGGGCGGCATCGCCTGCCATGCCAACGGCAGCATCTACGTCGTCTTCGGTCGGCACGCGCACCGGCTGAGCGCCAACCTCGATGTGCTCGCCACGGTGCGTCTGCCTCGCGAGCGGCCCTACAACAGCTTCGTGATCCTGGCCGACGGCTGTCTGGCCGTGAAGGACTTCGGCGGCCTGCGCGCCGGTCAGACCGAGCCCGACGGCTACGAAGGCACCGAGGTCGTGGTGCTCGACCCCGAGAGCCTGCAGATCCTCGGCCGCCGGTTGGTGCCCGAGCCGTCGATCGCACGTCTCAGCGCGGACAACAACGACGTCTACGTGGTCGGCGACACCAGCATGTGGAAGGCGCGTTGGGCGCAGGGCACGCTGACACTCGACCAGGGTTACCGCGCGCTGTACCGCACGCTGCCCGGGCAGACCTACGGCTGGGACCCGGTGCTGGAGAACGGTGCCGCCTGGTTCCACGACAACGGCGCCGGCACCGAGCGCTACACCGGCACCCTGCGTCATCTCGGCCTGGGGCGCACACCTTCGAACCTGGTGCACATTCACATGGTCACCGGCGAGGTGACGATGACGGAGATCTGCGGCCTGCCCGGCGGCATCGTCGCCAACCCGCCGGTCATCGACCCAGTTCGCCGCGTCGCAGTCGCCTACGACAGCGGCAACGGCGTGGTCACTGGGTACCGCATCGATCCGCGTGGGGTCACCGGTGTGCTGTGGCAGCGGCAGATCAACCATGCGGCGCACCCGCTGCGCTATCCGACGTCGGGCGAACTCGTGCTCTGCGACTTCGACCTCGAGCGGCGCGTCGAGCAGGCGGTGGTCGTCGACATCGAGACCGGTCAGGAGTATGGGCGCGTCGACACCGGCAGCCCTCTGCAGTCGGTGCTGTTCCCGTGCCCAGGGTTCGGCCGCGATTTCTACCTGGTCAGCTTCTCCACGCTCACTCGCGTCGAAGTGGTGTGACCGCGATCAGACGGCCTTGCGCTGCTGATCGTCGTGTACCACGCCGAACACCCGTCGATCCGGCTGCGGGCTGCTCTTTGCGGCGCGCCGCGCCGGCGACGCCAGCAACCAGATCAGCACCACGCTGATCAGCTCGGGCAGGTGAGTGGCCTCGTTGCTGAGTGGAATCGTGCCAGCGATGATGTCGGCCACGGCCGTGACCAGCAGCGCCCCGGCCAGCACCGCCGCGACGGGGAGGACGGTGCGTGCCCGGGCGGGGCGGATCGCGGCGACGATGAGGGCGGCGGCGTATGCAACGCTGAACGCGCCCAGGTGGCGAGCATCGTGAGCGTTGTCGTCGCCGTTCCCGAGCAGAAGGGCGGGTATCGCCAGCACCAGGATCTCGCCGGCGACCACCAGCAACATGGCGCGGACGATGCCCCAGGTTCCGGCTCGATCGAGAACCGCATTGGTCTTCACCACCTTGCGCGACAGGTCCGGCATCGGCTCCGCCTCGTGGAGGGCCAACCGTCGACGGCTGCCATCGATCGCTGCGGAGAAGGCTCGGCATTGCTGGCAGCGGGTGAGGTGGGCAGCGAGCAGTCGCTCGTCGATTCCGGGGTCCTCTCCGTCTGCCTGAGCAGACAGGGCCTCTTGCCAGCGCTCACAATTCACACTTCTCAGGTCGTCGGAATCGTGCACTTGGTTCCCAATACTTGGAGGAGGCGCCCGTTCGCGGCAGAATAGCCGGGTGCTCGTGATGGATCCGCTGTTGCCGCTGCTGGAGGCAGCGCGCGAAGGCGATGATCGTGCCGTGCGCGACCTTGTGCAGCAGACCCAGCCGATCGTCTGGCGGGTGTGCAGCGTGCTCGGGTCCCCTGGCGAGGAGGAAGACCTCGTGCAGGAGACCTACTTGCGTGCCCTGCGCT
>CAZREK010000057.1:0-10703 GCA_964598965.1 uncultured Bifidobacterium sp.
GGCAGGCATCGCCGAGGGCACGGTCGTGGTCGCGGTGGCACCGCTGTAGCCGTCGCCTTCTGCACCACCCGCGGCAGCAGTGTCTTCTGTGTCGCGTCCTGCGGCCTGCGCGGCCAGCCGAGCCGGGTCCAGCAGCTGGATCTGTTCGCGCGAGTAGTAGCCGCTCAGCGAGTCGTAACCACCGCCGTAGAACACGCCCAGCGGATCTGGCAGCGAATAGCCCGACAACGCCAGCACGGCCTCGTCGACCACGACGACCGCGAACTCCGCACCCTTCACCGGCGCACCATTCGCGTCCTTCACGACAACGTCGATCGTGGTGGACTCGCCCGGCGTCAGCTCTGTGTCGCGCGGGGTGGCCGTCACCGACAACGTGCGCGACACAGCCGGCACGGGCAGGGTCAGCGAACCGACCGCGTAGGCCGGCCGCAGCGGGGCATCGGTCACCGCGCTGCCATCATCGGCGGTGCGTTCTGTCGCACCAACGACCTCGAACTGCAGTGACAGCGAGGGGATGTCGTCCTCGGTGATCGGCACGGTCAGCACGGCGCTGCCGTCGGCGATGTTGAACCGCTCGCTGCGACGAACGCCGTTGTGCACCACGGTCATCAGGCCTTCGCCGGTGGCGAACGGCGCCTGCACCAACAGCTCGGCGGTGTCGCCGATGGCGTAGGTGTCCTTGTCCGGCACCACGGTCAGCACCTGCTGCTGCACACCGCGGGTCGGCACGCTCTGGGCACCGCTGACCCACACGGTCAGCTCGGTGCGGTTGTGGCCACCGTCGGTGCCGGTGACCACCGCGGTCACCTTGTACTGGCCGCCCACCGCAGTGTCGAACGCGCAGTGCACGGGCTCTGCCGCGGATGTGACAGTGCACGTCTGCTGGTCGACGACGGTCTCGGTGTATTCACCGTTGACGTACTTCCACTCCACGCGCCCGGCGACGACGTCCACGGTCACGCCCGGCAGCGCCTGGCCGTCGATCCCGGTGACCACCGCGTCGACGTCCAACGGATCGCCCTGACGCACGAACGAGCGCGACGAACGCAGACCCACGTAACGGTCGGTGGCGTGCACCAACAGCCCGGTGGTGGAGGCCCACGCCTGACGGTTGACATCGGTGACGGTGGCTTGCGCGCTGACCGAGACGGGCAGGTCGGGCAAGCTGCCGTCCTGCTCCTCGAAACCGAGCTGCAAGTAGTGAGTACCACTCGCATCGGTGGTGCCGTGATAGGTGGCGGTGGTGGTGTCGCCCACCGGCCCGCAGCACGGCATCGAGTTGCGCGCGTAGTCACCCTCGATCCCACCGCCGTACGAGTACCACCACGGAATCCACACGCCGAACGCGAAGCCGTCCCAACCAGGGGGCGCGTACGTGGTGGCCGAGGTGCTGACCACCCAATCGACATCCGCGTTCACCAACGGGCCACCGGCGTAGTACGTGCCGGTGGCGGCCACGGTGGCCGGCTTGGTGGACACGTACGGGCCTTCGCTCTCCGGCCGCGTCGTCACCTCGAACTCGGGGCGACGGTACTGCTGGATCTGGAACTGGTGGTAGTACGAGTCGTCCACCACCCCACCGGCGCCGGTGGCGCGCAGTTGCAGGGTCGCGTAACCCAGGTCGGCAGTCTCGGGAATGTCCAGCGACAGATCGAAGCCGCCGAGTCCACCGACCTTGGTGGAACCTTGCAGCACCGTGTTGCCGTACGAATCGGTGACGGTGTACTCCACCTTCGACCCGCTCTCGACACCGTGCAACGAAGCGTCGGTGGTGAACGCAATACGACGCAGCCAGCCCTTCACCTTCATCGTCTCGCCCGGCTGGTACACCTGGCGGTCGTCGAACACGTACCAGCGCAGCTGATCCGTCACCGACGAGCGCGTCGCCCACGTCGTGAGAATCGCGGCCTCGTCGCCCTCGGTCGCCACCAACGCCACCAGGCCGTCGTCGTTACCGCTCGACGGCAGCGCCAGCCGGCCCAAGCCATCGCCATCCGTGGTGGCGGTGGGGGTGGAGCCACTGGCGATCATCGACAGCGACACGCCAGCGCGCGGCGCGCCGGTGCGCAGGTCGGTGGCCCACACGTGCAGGTTGCTCGCATCGGCCAGCGCGTCGACGCCCAGCGTCGTGGACTGTGCCCATGTCAGCGCGGGGCGGTTCTGCCAGTAGTCCGGCGAGTTGACCGACACTGCGGGCACGGGCTCCACCAGCACCACGACCTGGCCAGGCTTGCCGGCGAGCGCACCGGACAGGTCGATGTCGGTGACGATCGGGTTGTCGCGGTCGCCCTCCACCGACACCTTGGTGTCCGCGAGCACGGGCCACGAGGGCAACTTCGTGTCCTCGTAGTCACGACGGTTCAAGTAGCTGTAGTAGGCGGCGAAGTCGCTGGGCTGCACGGCGAACACGCGCACGCGCAGTTGCTGGTGGCTCACCGACCACAACGACAGCTGCTGTGCATCGGCCAACGGGTCGAGCGTGGTGATCGCGTCGAGTTGCTGGATCGACGGGGGCGCGCTACCGATTCGCACCTTGACCGGGGTGTCCTTGCCCAGTGTCTGGCCGTACATGTCGGTGAACGAGCCAGGGATGGTGATCGTGTACTCGGTGCGCGCCGACGTCGCGCCACCGATGACCAACGTGGACGACTGCACCGACGCGGTCATCGCCGTCAGAGCGGGCGACACGCTGACCTTGCCGGCATCGCTCTTGTCGGCGTCGAGGACGTTGTTGAACTGGACGTACAAGGTGCTGCCGGGAGGGCACTCGCTACCCCAGTCGCACGAGACGTCGGTGACCTTGAGCGGGGCGTAGGTGCGCCCGTTGAACGTCTGCGCATCGGTGGTGCGGCGCGAACCCTCGGCGGACGGAGTGTCCGGGCCGAGTGAGATGCTGAGCGACGCGTCGGCGGGCAGCGGCGAGGTGGCGCGGAATGCGAGCCAGCGGCCCTCCATCGCCTGGCCGGTGACCATACGGGCGTTGTCGTCGGCGGCGATCTCATCCGCGGTCGCCAGGCGCACCGCGACCTCGTGACCGTCGGCCTTCAGGTGCACGGTCGCGAGAACGGCTTCGGCGTCGACACGCTGGTCGAAGGTGGCGACGAACACCTGCTGCAGCGCGAGGCTGTCGCCCTGTGGCGACAGCGACTCGACCGTCACCGGCGGAGTCGCGAACGTGAAGGTGACGTCATCGGCCAAGGCGTTGCCCGTGGCGGACTTGGTGCCCTTCGGGATCGTCACCGTGTACTCGGTGGCCATCGCCAACCGGTCCGCACCGGTGGCCGTCGCGTCGAAGCGCAGGGTGCGGGTGCCGATCCACTGCCAGCGACCCTCGATGTCCGGGCTGATGCGGACCGGCACCTCCAGCGCGTTCACCTGCCCGACGGTGCCCACCGGCACCATCGGCTGGTCGAACGTGATCGCGATGTACGGGGCGATCGCGACCTCACCTTCCGGCTGGTGACGCAGCACGTGCAGCGGCCCGTCGGTGACGTCGTCGGGCGGCAACTGCTGCTCGGGAGGGAACACACCGTCAACGGTGACGCCCGCTCGCGGTGGCGGGGTGGTCTGCGTGGGCCAGTTGAACGTGGCCTGCGCAGCGGTGCCACGGATCCATTCCGGCAGGCGGGCCAGGATCTCCTGCAGGCGCGCCTGCGACACCGGGTCGCCCGTCACCGTTTGTGTGGTGCTGGGCGACGCGGTAGACGTGCCCTCGGACAGTTGTAACCCGAACAATCGTGGCGCCCCTTCGGTCGCAGCGGAGCCGGACCCTCCGGCGGTGGATGAGGACTGCTCCTGGTGGCCGTCGTCGCAGGCTGCCACCACTAAGGCGGCAGCGACCAGAAGGGCGGTGGGGCGCCGCAGTGAGCGGTGAACGTTGGTACGTGACATGGCGAAAGCTCCTCACCCGCAGTGTGATCCGTTGTGTTGGACGACGCCAGTGCCCCGGTTGGTTCCCGGTTGCAGCAGGTTCCCGAGCACGCGGGTACCATCCCGCCCATGACGAAGCGCACTCTCGGCCGCTGTCTGGCCGCCACCATCGCCCTCGGCTCCTTGCTGTTGGCTGCCTGCAGCGACGACTCGGACAACGGCAAGGCAGCGGACACCACCGCTGCCGCCACGACCGTCGCCGCCGAGACCACCGTCACCAGCGCACCGGCTACCACCGAAGTGGTCGCCAAGCCGTGGGAGACGGTCGTTGCTCCGTCCGACTGCCAGTGCAGCGATGCCAGCGAGTTCCAGTACTTCATTCGTGAAGCCGACCCCAACAAGGTGCTGTTCTTCCTGGAGGGCGGCGGCGCCTGCTTCAGCGCCGACACCTGCGGGCCGACCAGCCAGACCTACAAGAAGACCGCTGGCGACGGGCCGCTGAGCCGCGCCGATGGCATCTTCGACTTCGCCAACCCGGAGAACCCGTTCGCCGACTGGTCGATCGTGTACGTCCCCTACTGCACCGGCGACGTGCACATCGGCAATGCCACGACTGACTACGGCAACGGCGTGATCGTGCAGCACAAGGGCTACGTCAACGGCAGCACCGCGCTGGCCACCATGGCCGAGCGGTTCCCCGGCGCCACCGAGATCGTGGTCGCCGGCGAGAGCGCGGGTTCCGTGGCCACGCCGCTGTACGCGGGCCTCACGCACGACCTGTTGCCCGACGCGCAGATCAAGGTGCTGGCCGACGGCTCCGGCGCCTACCCCGACGTGCCGGCCGTCAACGCTTTCATCGGCGCTCAGTGGGGCACGATGAACGCGGTGCCGGACTGGCCGGAGAACGAAGGGCTCACTCCCGAGCAATGGAGCCTGCCGGGCTTGTTCGTGCAGGCGGGCAAGCATGCGC
The DNA here is from genome assembly GCA_964598965.1 of uncultured Bifidobacterium sp. Lineage (GTDB taxonomy): Bacteria > Actinomycetota > Acidimicrobiia > Acidimicrobiales > Ilumatobacteraceae > UBA668. The sequence goes on from CAZREK010000057.1 coordinate 4,841, forward strand.
CGGACATCGTGTTCACCCGCCACGACTATGCCTACGACCACACGCAGGCAGCCTTCTCGCAGTTGGCCGGCGTCGGTGGCGACGAACTGGTGAAGATGATCGACCTCAACGAGCAGCAGATCGAGGCCGGTGGTGTCGATCTGTGGAGCTACATCTCTCCTGGTGACAGCCACACCGTGTTGGGCAAGCCCGACTTCTACACCGAGGAACTCGACGGCATGCGGTTCGTCGCCTGGGTGCAGGCCCTGATCGACGGTGACACCGTCGCGGACTGGCACTGCACCGAGTGCAAGGCACCCTGAGCAACTACCGTTCCCGCCATGTCCAACAGCCGCACCGTGCAGGGCTTGCGCCGCCTCGCCGACGAGTACGAGCGCGACGGCGCGGTGTGCACGCGCGACCTCGTTTCACCGGCGTTGCTGGCTCGCGTCACCGAGGCGCTGATGGCGAACCTCACCGATCTCAGCCCGCTCGGCCAGGTGGCCAGTCGGGCCGACGACCCGGGGTTGTTCGTGGAGGACTTCTGCAATTGGCAGCGATTCCCGGCCTACGTGGAACTCGCTCGTGCGGTCGCCCCGGTGGCCCAGGCCCTCATGGGCGCCAGCACCGTGCGCCTCTACCACGACCATCTGTTGGTGAAAGAGGCGGCAACCCGTCAGACCACCCCGTGGCACCAGGATCAGCCGTACTACGACGTGGAAGGCGACCAGCTGGTCAGCATGTGGCTGCCGATCGACGCCGTCCCGCGGGACAGCACGCTGGAGTTCGTGGCCGGCACACACCGCGGCCCATGGCTGATGCCGCGCACCTTCATGCAGCACGAGGCCAAGTGGTTCCCCGAAGGCTCGTTGCAGGAAGTCCCCGATGTGGAAGCCGACCGCGATGCCTACCCGATCCTCGGTTGGGCGCTGCAGCCGGGTGACGCGGTGTTCTTCCATGGTCTGACGTTGCACGCCGCGCAAGGGTCGGTCGGGCGCCGTCGGGTGCTGTCACTGCGGTTCATCGGTGACGATGCTCGCCGGGTGGAACGCAGTTGGCGCTGCAGCCCGCCCATTCCCGCGGAGACCGAGTTCCCGGTTCTGCTCGGCGCGTAAGTTGCGCAGAACGTGAGTAGTCCACTGCTCACGACACGCGGCCACGCGTTGCGTCAGAATGCGGCTATGTCGTTCCAGCCTCCGTACCCGCCCGGCCCGCCCGCCGGCCGCTCCACCCCCATTCCGGGCAGCAGCGGCGCGCTGACGCCCAGCGAGTTCCTCGGCAGTACGCCCACCCCCACCGACATTCCCGGCAGCGCGCCACAGCCGACGCCGAATCCCTACCAGTACGGAACGCCCTCACAACCGGTGCGCAAGAAGTCGCGCAATTGGGGCTTCTCGTTCATGATGCTGATCATCGTCGGCAGCACACTGTTGGGCATCGGCGCGGCGGTGTGGGGCGTGATGAAGGCCAACGACGCCGTCGACAAGGCCAACGAGGTCACGAACGACGCGGTGGATCTTGCCGACGAGTACACCGACCCGCATTTGTCCGACAACGACCGCGCCGCGCTGTCACTCACGACCGAGCAGTACCTGTGGGAAGGTGCAGCGATGTACCAACTGGTCGCCGCGTTCGACAAGGGCATCGTCGGGACGCCGACGATGTTCACCGAGGTCGACTTCTACAGCGACTACGGGTTCGCTGTCGCCCAGAACCCCCAGCTTCCCGACCATCTCGACCGTTACGGCTGGCGGGTGGGGCAGATCGATGCGCCCGAACCCATGTCCAACGACGCGGACGCACCGTCGAAGGTGTTCAGCATCAGCGACATGGATTGGGCAGTGCTGGCCACGGTCGTGGCAGAGGCGCCGCAGCTGCTGAACGTCGAGCAGGGCGAACTGATCTACGTCTCGGTCAGCCGCGACGTGTTCGCCGAAGGGAACCCGGTGGTGGCCCGCATCTACATCAGCGGTCCCCGCTCCAGCGGCTACATCGAGGTCGGCGCGGACGGCACGGTGCTGCGAACCTCCTAGGCTTGGGCGCATGACAGCGTCGTCGCATCTCTCGAACGTGTGGTTCTCGGTCACCCCGTTGGAGGTGAGCCACGGCCACGGTTGTTGGGTCACCACCACCAGCGGCGAGGAGTACCTCGACTTCGCCGGCGGCATCGCCGTCAACAGCACCGGCCACAGCCACCCTGCGGTCGTGAAGGCCATCGCCGACCAGGCCGCCCGGTTCATCCACGCGCAGGTCAACGTGTTCCGTCACGACCTGCTCGAGCCGTTGGCCGCCAAGCTGGCCGACCTCGCTCCGGGCAACATCGACACCTTCTTCTTCGCCAACTCCGGTGCAGAGATCACCGAGGCCGCGGTGAAGCTGGCCAAGCAGGTCACCAAGCGCCCGCACGTCATCGTGTTCAGCGGCAGCTTCCACGGCCGCACGCACATGGCAATGGCGATGACCACCAGCAAGACCGGCTACCGCGCCGGCCATGCACCGCTGCCCTCGGGTGTGTTCGTCGCCCCCTACCCCGATCCGCTGGCCGCTGACCAGGACGCGGAAGTGGCCGACGCGCTGGCCGGCTTCGACCATCTGCTGAAGGCGATGACGGCCCCCGAGGAAACCGCCTGCGTCATCCTCGAGCCGGTGATGGGCGAGGGCGGTTACGTGCCCGCACCGCCGGCGTTCATCAAGGGTCTTGTCGAGCGCTGCCGTCAGCACGGCATCCTGTTCGTCGCCGACGAGGTGCAGTCCGGCTTCGGGCGCACCGGCAAGATGTTCGCCGTCGAGCACTACGGCATCGAGCCCGACATCATCTGCATGGCCAAGGGCATCGCCAGCGGCTTCCCGTTCTCCGCCCTCGGCACCCGCCGCGAGCTGGACGACAAGTGGCCCAAGGGCAGCCACGGCGGCACCTACGGCGGCAACGCCATGGGTTGCGCGGCAGCGCTGGCCACCATCGAGCTGATGGCCGACCCGGCCTTCCTGGCCAACGTCAATGCTCGTGGCGCCCAGCTGATGGCCGGAATCCGCGAACTGCAGCAGGAATACCCGGTCATCACCCAGGTGCGCGGCCTAGGCCTGATGGTGGGCACACAGTTCAGCGATCCGGCCCGCGTCGCGGCGATCACCAAGCACTGCCTCGAAGAGGGCCACCTCATCCTGATGAACGCGGGAACCTACGGGAACACGCTGCGCTGGATGCCGCCGCTGGTGGTCAACGAGCGCGAGATCGACCTGGCGCTGGCGGCCTTCGGCGCTGCCCTCAAGGCCACCAACTAACCATGCCCAGGCTCGACGCCGAGCGCATCGCGCTGTGGCGTCAGTTCTGCCTGCTCTCCACCGGGGTGCAGCGCAAGCTCGACCAGGCCCTTGCGGACGAACACCGTCTGCCGTTGGCCTGGTACGAGGTGCTCACCGCCGTCCGTGCGGCAGGTGGATCGATGCGTGTGCACGAGCTGTGCGCGGTGCTGGACGAAGTGCCGTCCAGCTTGTCGCGCCGGCTCGACCGGATGACCGACGACGGCTACCTGCGGCGCAAGCACACTCCACTGGCCGACGACCGGCGGGCCGTCAGCGTGCAGATCACCGCAGCGGGCCGGTACGCGTGGCGAGACGCCAACATCACCTACCGGCGTCTGGTGCAGAAGTACTTCGCCCAGCACCTGACCGACACCGATCTGGCCGCGCTGCAGCGAGTGTGGGGCAAGCTGGAGGTCGAGCTGCGCACCGAGCCTGACGGCGACGACGACTGACACACGGTCACCGCATCGCCGTCCGATTGAGCCTCGAGCGCCCTCCGCGGGCAAACTGAAGGCCTGTTCGCGAAGGAGACCCCCATGACCACCGCTGTGATCGTCGATGCCGTCCGCACCCCCCTGGGCAAGCGCAACGGGAAGCTGAAGGACTGGCACCCGGTCGACCTGGCCGCCGAAACCCTGAAGGCGCTGCAGCAGCGCACCGGCATCGACCCGGGCCTGATCGACGACGTCATCATGGGCTGCGTCATGCAGGTCGGCGAGCAGGGCGTGAACATCGCTCGTAACGCCGTCCTCGGCGCCGGCTGGCCCGAGCACGTGCCGGGCACCACCGTCGACCGCCAGTGCGGTTCCAGCCAGCAGGCCGCGCACTTCGGGGCGCAGGGTGTCATCGCCGGCGCCTACGACATCGTCGTCGCCTGCGGTGTCGAGGTCATGACCCGCGTGCCGATGGGCGCCAGCATGGCCGACGGCAAGTACGGCTTCCCGTTCGGCCCCGCCGTCGGTGTGCGTTACGCCCCCGAGGGCGGCCTGGTGCCCCAGGGCATTTCCGCCGAACTGATCGCCGACAAGTGGGGCCTCACCCGTGACGACCTCGACGCGTTCGGCATGCGCTCGCAGAACTACGCCCGACGCGCCACCGACGAGGGTCGCTTCGAGCGTGAGATCGTCCCGGTGATGGGCGCCGACGGTGCGCTGATGACTCAGGACGAGGGCATGCGCGAGACCACGATGGACACCCTCGGCGCGCTGAAGCCGGCGTTCCGCCCGGTCGAGGAGGGTGGCCGCGTCACCGCGGGCAACTCGTCGCAGATCACCGACGGCGCCTCGGCGATGCTGATCATGAGCGAGGAGAAGGCCAAGCAGCTGGGCCTCACCCCGCGTGCTCGCTTCGTCAACTTCGCGCTGGCCGGCGACAACCCGCGCATGATGCTGACCGCACCGATCCCCGCCACTCAGAAGGTGCTGGCTCGCGCCGGCCTGACGATGGAGCAGATGGACATCACCGAGATCAACGAAGCGTTCGCCTCGGTGGTCCTCGCGTGGGAGAAGGAACTGCACCCGAACATGGAGACGGTGAACCCGAACGGCGGCGCGATCGCCCTCGGTCACCCGCTCGGCGCTTCGGGCGCCCGCCTGATGACCACCCTGCTCTGCGAGCTGGAGCGCACCGGCGGCCGCTACGGCCTGCAGACGATGTGCGAGGGCGGCGGCATGGCCAACGCCACGATCATCGAGCGCCTCGGCTGATGCGCCGCGCACTCCTCGGCCTCGCGGCCGCGCCGATGGTGCTGTTCGCCGCGTGCGGCGACGACTCCAAGAGCGGCGGCGCGTCCGCGACCGAGGCACCTGCGGCCTCGCTGCCCGCGCAGTGCACGCCGGCGCCTTTCACCGTCACCGCCATGCGCGACGGCGAACAAGCCGCAGGGGCCGAGCAGTTCACCGTCACCGATGCGCTGGCCATCCAGATTCCCTTGGTACCCAACAAGTCGGGCCAGCTCAGCGCCGAGGAAGTCATGGCGCAGCAGGACACCACCGACCTGCTGGGGTACGCGCTGATGTTCGCCGATGAACCGATCGACCCTGCGTCGGTCAGCCTGTTCGGCGGCTGGGATCCGGTCGGGGCCGGCAAAGTGCGCGGCAACGTCGGCATCTACCCGAACAGCCCCACACCGTTCGCCGTGGGTGACGTCATCACTCCGGGCGCGATCGATGGGCTGGAGCTCACCACCACGTTGAACCGAATCGGCCTCGACCTGAAGAACGAGCCGGGCCAACTGAACGCCTACACCGGCGACCCCAAGGGCTCGGTCACGATCCTGGGGCTCACGGCCGACGCGATCTGCCTCGATGTGGACCTCACGTGGGACTTCAGCGACTTCGGCTCCGAGCCCGTGGGTACCCTGACCATCAAGGGTGTGTTCACCGCTGTCCTCGGGCCGCGCACGATGTCGTTGACCTGAGTCAGTGCCGGCACGCGGCTCGCTAACCTGAGCCCGTGCCGGCGCTGTCGACGATCATCTGGGCCGCCGGGGGCATTTTCCTCGGGTGGGTGCTGTGGAAAACCGGGATCGGCTTCCTGCGCACGATGGGCGCGCCTCCGCCTGCCCCGCCGCCGGCCGGCG
>CAZREK010000058.1:0-10494 GCA_964598965.1 uncultured Bifidobacterium sp.
CCAGTGGGGCGACGACTCGAGCTGGAAAGTTCAGTTTCTCGACCTCACTCGGGCCGCAGAAGGCATAATCGCCCGCGAGGAGCGTTTCGGCTACCTTCCGCTCGCGACTCGTCCGCGTGTCCCCGGTTCAGAGTTCATCCGTGTGGGGCGCTGCGGAGACGAGATGTCGGTGACGTTCAACGTTCCCTGCCGATTTGACCTTTCCACCGGACAACAGCTCGATGATGGCGGTCCGATTCTCGGGCGATGGTGACGACTGGTGGGCAGACGGAGATCACTCCGCTGAGAATGCGGGTGATGGGGTTGCGTAGCGTGTCGCCATGCGCGCCTACGACAACCTGTACATCAACGGCCAGTGGGTCCCCTCGGCGGGGTCCGGCACCCTTTCCGTCACCGACTCGGCCACCGAGGAAGTGATCGCCACCATCCCCAACGGCGCGACGGCCGACGTCGATGCCGCGGTCGCTGCGGCCAAGGCCGCATTCCCGGCGTGGAGCGCCTTGTCGAAGGAGGAGCGCGCCGGCTACCTGATGAAGATCGTCGGCGGCCTCGATGCCCGTACCGAGGAGATCGCGTCCACGATCGCCAAGGAGGTCGGCATGCCGATCTTCCTCAGCAACCTCATCCAGGCCGGCCTGCCCAAGGCCAACTTCGCGATCGCTGCCCAGATGCTGGGCAGCTACGAGTTCGAAGAGACGATGGGCAACGCGCTGGTGGTGCGCGAGGCCATCGGCGTCGTCGGCTGCATCACCCCCTGGAACTACCCGCTGCACCAGATCGCGCTGAAGGTGGCCCCCGCTCTGGCCGCCGGCAACACCGTCGTGCTGAAGCCCAGCGAGGTCGCCCCGATCAACGCGTTCATCCTCGCTGAGGTCGTGCACGAGGCCGGCCTGCCGGCAGGCGTGTTCAACCTGGTGACCGGCGTGGGTCCGGTGGTGGGCGAGGCCATCGCTGCTCACGCCGACGTGGACATGGTGAGCTTCACCGGCAGCACCCGCGCCGGCAAGCGCGTGGCCGAGGTCGCCAGCCAGACCGTGAAGAAGGTCGCGCTGGAACTGGGCGGCAAGAGCGCCAACGTGATCCTGCCCGACGCCGACTTCGCCAAGGCCATCCCGGACGGAGTGGGCAAGTGCTTCCTCAACTCGGGCCAGACCTGCACCGCGCTGACCCGCATGATCGTGCCGCGTGATCGCCTCGCCGAGGTGGAGGAGTTGGCAGCCGCCACGGCGGCCGCGTTCACCGCCGGCAACCCGTTCGACCCGGGCAGCCGCATCGGGCCGCTCGTGTCCGACGTGCAGCGCGACCGTGTCCGCGGGTTCATCAACAAGGGCATCGAGGAGGGCGCCAAGCTGATCGCCGGCGGTCCCGACGCACCGGAGGGCCTGGACAAGGGCTACTTCGTGGCCGGCACGGTGTTCTCCGAAGTCACGCGCGACATGACCATCGCCCGTGAGGAGATCTTCGGCCCGGTGCTGTCGATCATCCCCTACGACACAGAGGAAGAGGCGATCGAGATCGCCAACGACACCATCTACGGCCTGGCAGGCGGTGTGTGGGGCGAAGCCGACCACGCCAAGGCGGTGGCCCGCCGCATTCGGGCCGGCCAGGTGGAGGTCAACGGTGGTCCGTTCAACGTCACCGCCCCGTTCGGTGGCTACAAGCAGAGCGGCCTCGGCCGTGAAGCCGGTCGTTTCGGCCTGGAGGAGTTCACCGAGGTCAAGGCGCTGCTGCTCTGACCCGCTGAGCGGCGGATCTTGACCTGATTCCGAGCCTCAGGGCGCCGCGCGAACGCTGCGCCCGCGGTCCATACTGTCCGTTCGATGTCCGCGCGGCCCATCTCCTCGCTTCGAGGCAATCCGTCTCAGGGCACCCCGTCCGCGGGGATCAGCCGCGTCCCCTATTTGCCGGGCCTCGACGGTCTGCGTGCCATCGCCGTCGTCGGCGTGATGATCTACCACGCCAACCACTCGTGGCTGCCGGGCGGCTACCTCGGTGTCGAGGTGTTCTTCGTCATCTCCGGCTACCTCATCACCCTGTTGTTGATCGGCGAGTACGAACGCACCAAGCACATCGACCTGCGCCAATTCTGGGCCCGGCGCTTCCGGCGCCTGCTCCCCGCTCTCTACCTCACCCTGGCGGCGGTAGCGACGTACATCACGGTCTTCTACACCGTCACTCGCGAGGAGAGCCGCGGCGACTTCCTCGGCGGCATCTTCTACGTCTCGAATTGGTACCAGATCTTCGTCGGCCAGGGGTATGCCACCAGCGAGGCCTTCGTGCCGCTGCGTCATCTGTGGTCGCTGGCGGTGGAGGAGCAGTTCTACTTGGTGTGGCCGCTGATCATGGCGGCGGTTCTGCGGCGCTCGTACAAGCGGCTGCCGGAGCTGGGCCTGAAGCTGTTCTTCGTCGCGGTCGCGATCACCGTGCTGATGGCCGTGCTGTTCGTGGACGGGCCGGTGTACCTCGGCGCAGCGGGGGAGGCCTCGCGTGGCTACTGGCAGGTCGGCAGCCACAACATCAGCATCAACGACGCGCTGTACCTCAGCACGCTCAGCCGCGCCGGCGGGCTGATGCTGGGCGCGGCGTTCGCCACCATCTGGCGCCCGATGGCTCTCCTGCGCGGCCCGATCAAGGACAAGGCCGGTCGCGTCGACGTCATCGCCTGGATCGGTCTGGTGGGCATCGTGGCGATGATGGCCACGATGTACCTCACCGAGAAGGCCGGCTCGGTGTACAACCCGTGGCTGTACCGCGGTGGGTTCTTCGTCGCCGGCTTGCTGAGCCTGATGATGATCGCCGGTGCCACCCACCAGCGCGGTCAGTTCGGCGACGTGCTGGGTGTGAAGGCGCTGCGCTGGATCGGGACGCGTAGCTATGGCCTGTACCTGTTCCACTGGCCGATCTACCAGATCATCCGCAAGCAGGCCGACATTCAGATGACGCCGGTGCAGGTGGCGATCGCGATCGCACTCACCGTCCCGATCGCCGAGCTCAGTTACCGGTTCGTGGAAGTGCCCATCCGCGCCGGCCGCCTGGGCGAGGTGCGCCGGGTCGTCATCGCCAACGGCGCCAACATCATGGCCTCCATCAGCGTGCTGGTGATGGTGGGTGTCACCGTCTACAGCATGTCGTCGGCCGAGCCGCACTGCGTCGGCGAAGTGCGCTGTTCGCTGGTGCACGGTGACGATTCGTCCACGGGTGGCACCACCGACACCACGGAACCCACCGGCAGCACGACGCCCACGGGCTCCACCGACTCCACCACGCCCGGTGACTCGACGGCCGGCACCGCGACGGCCACCACGGTGGCGGCCAAGCCGTACGTCGCGATCGGCGAGTCGGTGATGGAGGGCGCCTACGTCTACATGGAGGGCAGCGGCATCCGCACCTTCGCCAAGGAGGGGCGCGGGCCGGAGGGGGCGAAGAACGCGGTCGCCAAGTACCGCGACCAGGGCTACATCGGGGCCGGCACGCAGTTGGTCATCCAAGTGGGGCACAACAACTTCCTCACCGCCGATCAGGTAGCCGCGATCATGGCCGAGGTGCCGGACGGGATCGGCGGCGTGTGGTTCATGACCGTGCACGGCGATCAGGCGTGGATCTCGGACAACAACGACGTCATCCGCGCCATCCCCGACACCTATCCGGCGGTGAAGATCATCGACTGGGACGCGGTCGCCGACCAGACAGTGCTGTGCAGTGACGGCATGCACCTCACGTGCGGCGGCGACACCGCAGTGTTCTTCTACACGAACGTGATCTTGAAAGCCTTGGGGCTGCCCGAGATCTGATCGCCCTGCGGCGGGCTTCCTCGCAGGCGTTGGCGCGTCGTACGCTGGCGTTCTATGACCACTCCCGTACGTGTTGCCGTCACCGGGGCCGCCGGCCAGATCGGCTACAGCCTCCTCTTCCGTATCGCCTCGGGCTCGATGCTCGGCCCGGACACCCCTGTCATCCTCCAGCTGCTGGAGATCACGCCGGCGCTCGGCGCGCTCAACGGCGTGAAGATGGAGCTCGACGACTGCGCGTTCCCGCTGCTCGCCGACATCGTCTGCACCGACAACGCCGACGTCGCCTTCGGTGACGCCGATGTCGCTCTGCTGGTGGGCGCCATGCCGCGCAAGGCGGGTATGGAGCGCAGCGACTTGCTCAGCGCCAACGGTGGCATCTTCAAGCCGCAGGGCGAGGCCCTCGGCCGCAGCGCGAAGAAGGATGTCAAGGTGCTGGTGGTGGGCAACCCGGCCAACACCAACGCGCTCATCGCCAAGGAGAACGCGAAGGGCCTCGACCCGTCGCGCTTCACCGCGATGACCCGTCTGGACCACAACCGCGCCGTCACGCAGTTGGCCCAGCGCGTGGGCGCGTCGGTCAACGACGTCACCAACATGACCATCTGGGGCAACCACTCCGTCACCCAGTTCCCCGACCTGTACCACGCCAAGGTCAACGGCAAGAGCGCGTACGACGCGGTCAACGACCACGCCTGGTACGCGGACACCTACATCCCCACTGTCGCCAAGCGCGGCGCGGCGATCATCGAGGCCCGTGGTGCCTCGTCGGCCGCCTCGGCCGCCAACGCCGCGGTCGACCACATCCGCTCGTGGTCGCTCGGCACCGCTGCGGGTGACTGGGTCAGCATGGCCATCCCCAGCGACGGCAGCTACGGCGTGCCCGAAGGCCTGATCTCGTCGTTCCCCTGCACCTGCAAGGACGGCAAGTACTCGATCGTCCAGGGCCTGGACATCAACGAGTTCAGCCGCGGCAAGATCGACGCCTCGGTCGCCGAACTCGCCGAAGAGCGCGACGCCGTCAAGGAACTCGGCCTCATCTGAGTCACTGATTGTTGGCGGGGGCGCGGGGCAGAGGCTCCGCCGGAGCCCCCGCCAATGATCGATCCGGCTCCGCCGCGTAGTGGTCAGCTGATCGCGAGTTCGCAGGCGACTTCCATCATGCGGTCGACGCCGACCTTCAGTTCCGCGTCGCTGATGCGCTCGGCCTGGTTCTCGCTGGTGATCAAGTCGCTGATGGTGGCGATGCACAGCGTCTCGATCTTGTGCAGCGCGCCCAGCGTGTAGAGCACGGCGGCTTCCATTTCGACGGCGAGGTGACCGCGTTCCTTCCAGCGCTGCATGATGCCTTCGCGGCGGTCGTAGAACAGCGCGGCCGACACGATGGCGCCCACGTGCACCGTGGCGCCCTTCGCGCGGGCGAGTTGCACAGCCTGCTCGACCAGCGAGTAGGTGGCAGTGGGGGCGTGGGCTTCGCCGTTGGTCAGCTGCGACACGATCTGGTCGTCGGGGGTGGCGCTCATGGCCACGACGGTGTCTGCCATCTTCAGGCCGTCGGCCAGACCACCGGCGGTGCCGACGCGGATGAGCCGCTTGGCACCCAGCTGGATCAGCTCGTTGTAGTAGATCGCGGCGCTGGCGCAGCCCATGCCGGCGGCCTGCACGCTGATCGGCTTGCCCTTGTAGGTGCCGGTGAAGCCCAGTTCGCCGCGCTCCTCGTTGACCAACCGAACACCCTCGAAGAAGGTCTCGGCGATGTACTTGGCGCGGCGCGGGTCGCCCGGCACGAGGACGGCGGGGGCGTAGTCGGTTGCTTCGGCGCGGATGTGGATCGGCATGCCTCCAGCGTAGGCCGATGACCTTGGACCCTACGGATGGACACGAGAGAGGAATAAATAGTGCAGAGACGCTAATAAACCAGCGAAACGGAGGACGGAGATGGACGAACGACAGCGTGGTGACGGATGGTGGGTGACCACCTTCGTGATCGGGATCGTGGCGCTGGTGATGGGTGTGGTGGCGATCGCGCTCGCCTCCGGCGACGACAACCCGGGCTCGGCCGCAGGAGCTGGTGGCGGCAGCGGGGGCGCCACCACCGCCAACGGTGGCCAGGTGGAGTTCGACGTGATGCTCGCGGACATCTCCGTGATGCCCAACTCGATCGAGGTTCCTGCGGGCGCTCTGATCACGCTGCACGTCACCAACAATGGCCAATTGGACCACGACCTGAAGGTGGAGGGTGGCGACACCGGCACGACGCGGTTGAAGTCCGGCGAGTCGCAAGACGTGGAGGTGGGACCGTTCACCGCCGACACCGCGATCTGGTGCACCGTCGCCGGCCACAAGGAGGCCGGGATGAACATCGCGGTCCACGTGGTGGGCGGCAGCGCTGCCTCCGGGGGCGGTGCTGCCACCACGGCACCGGCTGACCAATCGGCGCAGATCGACGCTGCGGCGATGCCCGACGACACCTGGGAGGGTCGTGATCCGGTGTTGCCCCCGGCGCTGACCGGCACGGTGCATGAGATCGCGTTCGATGCGATCGAGCAGGAGATCGAGGTGGCGCCGGGCGTCACCCAACTGATGTGGACCTTCAACGGGAGCGTCCCCGGCCCGACACTGCACGGCAAGATCGGCGACACCTTCCGCATCACGCTCACCAACCGGGGCACGATGGGCCACTCGATCGACTTCCACGCCAGCAAGGTCGCCTGGAACGACGAGATGCGCACCATCCAGCCCGGTGAGTCGCTGGTCTACGAGTTCCAGGCCCAGTTCGCCGGCGCGTACATGTACCACTGTGGGACGGCGCCGGCATTGCACCACATCGGCAACGGCATGTTCGGTGCGATCATCATCGATCCGCCGAATCTCGCGCCGGTGGACGAGGAGTTCGTGATCGTCCAGAGCGAGTTGTACCTCGGCCCCGACGGGCAGCCCGGCGATCTCACCAAGATGATCAACGAGGACTGGGACGCGGTCGTCTTCAACGGCTACTTCGCGCAGTACAAGTTCCGCCCGATCCATGTGGAGGCCGGCAAGCGCTATCGCCTGTGGGTGATCGACGATGGCCCCAACGAGAACTCGTCGTTCCACATCGTCGGCACGATCTTCGACACCGTGTTCAAGGAAGGTGCGTATCTGCTGCAGCCCGACGACACCCACGGCGGCTCGCAGGCGCTCGACCTGCAGCCGGCACAGGGCGGCTTCGTCGAGTTCACGTTCGCCGAGGACGGCCTGTACCCGTTCGTGACGCACAAGTTCGCCAACCCGGGCAAGGGCGCCCTGGGCTTCTTCGCCGTCGGCGACGTGGACACCAGCGCCCTCGGCGGCCACTGAGTGCTTGCCAGGGCAAACATGGTTCTGGCAGAGTGCCCCGCTATGGCTGGTGATGGGATCACCGGCGACGGCGGGGCACTCCGCCGCGCCCGGGCACTGAGTACGCCCACGCGCGTCCAGATCATGCGGACGCTGCGCGCGGCCCGAGCGCCGATGACCGCGGCCGAGCTGGCCGACGCGATCGGCGTACACCACACGGTGATCCGCGAGCACCTGGCGCTGCTGGCCGACGCCGGGATGGTCACGGGCACCCCGTTGCCGATCATCGGGCGCGGTCGCCCGCGCACGGGTTACGTGCCCGCGGTCGGCGCGCCAGAGGACGCATACGTCCAGTTGGCCACCTTGCTGGCCGATGCGATGTCCAGCGGCGTCAGCGCCAGGGAGGCCGGCCGACGCGCCGGTGCCTCGCTGGAGCCGCGCGACGGCAATGTGGTCGCGACGCTGCACCAGGAGGCCGAGCGGCTGGGCTTCCGGCCGCTGCTGCGTTCCCGCAACGACGGTCACGACATCGTGTTGCGCCAGTGCCCGTTCGAGGAGGTCGCGCTCACCAGCCCGCAAACCGTCTGCGAACTGCACCTCGGGCTGGCCGAAGGGGTGTGCGAACGAGTCGGCGGCGCAGTGGTGGAGAAGCTGCACGTCGCCGACCCGCGCCAGGCCGGCTGCTGCATCAGCCTGCGCGACGTCTGACCGATCCGAACCCGCCGGTCGGGCTACTTCAGGAACTTCGAGGTGGTGTTGTCCGCCAACACCTTGCCGCCGGTCTGGCAGGTAGGGCAGTAGGCCACCGTGTAGCCGCTGTAGCTGACCGAGCGGATGCAGTCGCCGCACTCCGGGCAGGCCTGACCGACTCGGTTGTGCACCCGCCCCGGCCGGTCCGCCGAGGAACTCATGTCGGTGCGGGTGCGTTCGTAGGTCAGCCCGTCATCGATCGCCGCGTGGATCGCGGCGGCCACGGCTGCGGCCCCGTCGGCGCCCAGCTTGCCGGTCATCGCGAACGGCGAGAGGTGGGCACGGTGGCACACCTCGTTGGCCAGCATGCGGCCGAGGCCCGCGATCTGGTGCTGGTCGCGCAAGAAGCCGTGCACACGCATGTTGGTGGCGGCGAACGCTTCGGTCAGCGACACCGCGGTCGCCTCGATCGCATCGGGCCCCAGGCGGTTCAGTGGCGGCCCGTCGAGATCGGCGGTGCGCACGCACCACACACCCGCTCGTCGCTCCTTGCCCGCCTCGGTCAGCAACAGTGCGGGCATCGCCTCGCCCGCGAAGACGAAGCGAGCTTGGCCGTTGCGCGGCTTGGCCGACTGCTGTGCATCGACCAGCAGACGGCCGCCTTGCATGAGGTGGATGACGAAGTGGATGTCGCCGAAGTCGAGCAGCAGGTACTTGCCCCGCCGGTGCACGCGCTGCAGGCGCGACCCGTAGGCATCCTCCGGTCGAGGGACCGCCGTCTTCAGCGCGGTGAAGTTGAACGGCACGAAGCGGGTGAGGACCGCGCCGGAGAACTGTTCGGTCAACCGCTCGGCGTGGGCCTGCACCTCGGGCAGCTCGGGCATTGTGGCCTACACGTACTCGGTGCGCTCGCGGACTTGCTTGAAGACGGCGTCGAGAGCACCGAACACCGGCTGGGCGTCCATCAGCTTCTGTTGGCTGCCGGTCAGCAGGATGCGCCCCTTGATGAACGCCTCCTGCGCGTTGAGCGTGCCGGTGGCGACGCCGACCGCTGTGTCCCACGTCTGTTCCATCCGCACGTCCTCGGGGAACGCGCTGCCGGCGCCGAAGCTGGCTGCACCGTCGCCGACTTGCAGGTGGTACACGACGGTGCCCTCCGGCCCGCCGGTGACCACCTGGGTGACACCGATGGTGTGCTCCTGGGCGAGGCGCTGCAATTCGTCGTTGGCGGCGACGTCGGCGGTGAGGGCTTCGAGCCACTCCAGGCTGAGGTAGCGGATCACCCCTCTAGTCTGGCCCGCGTGCCGACCGATCGCGACGAACGCGAGCATCCCGATGCGCTGAGCGATGCCTGGTGGTGGTGGGCCTGGACGCCCGACCGCACCACGGGGCTGTTCATCGGGCTGGAGGTTCGCGGGCCGCGCTTCGACTACCGGGCCGGCCTGGTGCGCGCCGGGCAGCCGGTGGTGTACGTGGAGGAGCTGGGCGGCACCGGCCGCAGGGCGGGCCTGGAGCTGAAGCCGCCGGAGATGTGGGCCGACCACGTGTGCGACGTACCGCTGCGCCAATGGAGCCTGGGCAACGAGGCGCACGGTGTGCTGCTGGACCACCCGGCCGAGATGCTCACCCGCCCCTACGGCACGCCGGTGCCGGTGACGTTCGACGTGGAGTGGCACGCCACGGCAGCGGCGGTGGAGGTGCCACACGGCTACGAGCAGGTCGGCGAAGTCGACGCCGAGGTGCAGCTGAGCGAGGGGATCGTGCGGCTGGTGGGCACCGCGCACCGTCTTCACGTGTGGGGCACGGCGCCGACGGCGCACGACGTGCTCGCCCGAGCGGGGTTCGTGCCGCCTACCGTGGGCGCCTGATGCGCGACATCCTCGATGAGTTCGATCAGCAGCGCCGCGGGCCTCAATACCGAGAGGTCGCGGCCACCATCGGCCTGGTGGTGGAGGACCGCGCCAGCGGGTTCTGCGGCGATGTCGTGAAGTGCGACGCACGGGCGGTGACACTGCGCGATCGCCACGGCCGCACACGCGAGTTCGTGTGGAAGCCGGGCGGCTTCCTGCTGGAGGGCAAGCCGGTGACGCTGGTGCGCCCGACGGTCGCCGCGGCACCGGTCGCGCCTCGCCGCACCAACAGTGGGTCGGTGGCCACGGCGCCGTCGCGGGCGCGCACTGCAATCGGCAGTCGCATCTGGGTGGAGGGCATCCACGACGCCGAACTGCTCGAGCACGTGTGGGGCGACGACTTGCGCGAGGCGGGCGTGGTGGTGGAACCGATGCACGGCATCGACGACCTGGCGGCGAAGGTCGCAGCGTTCGGCCCTGGGCCCGGGCACCGCCTCGGAGTGTTGGTGGATCACCTGGTGCCGGGCAGCAAGGAGGCCCGCTTGGCGGCCACGGTGCGTGGGCCACACGTGCTGGTCGCCGGCCACCCGTTCGTGGACGTGTGGGCCGGTGTCTGGCCCAGGGTGATGGGCCTGGAGGAGTGGCCGGAAGTGCCGCGCGACAGGCCGTGGAAGAACGGCCTGTGCGCGGCACTCGGTACCGACGTCAGGGGATTCTGGCCACGTCTGCGGAATCAGGTGAACTCGTATGTGGACCTGCGCCCGGAGCTGGTGGGCGCGGTCGAGCAGCTGCTCGATTTCGTGACGTCCGCCTGAGGCGCCAGCCCACCAGTCCGCAGCCGCCGGCGA
>CAZREK010000059.1:0-10141 GCA_964598965.1 uncultured Bifidobacterium sp.
CGGGTTGGACCCCAGCAGACGTTCCTGTTCGCCCTCGTCCGGGACGAGCAGATCGATGATGCGCGTGGCCGCGCCACCACCGAGCCGCCACTGCGACGCGGTGGCCTGCACGTCACGAACACGATCGACCCCCGCTGACGGGTAGCCGTCCTGGGACATGACCGCGACGCCCAGCTTCCAGGTGCTGGGGTCGGTGGTGAGGCCCAACGCGGACATCGGGACACGGGCGATGACGCGGCCCTTCTCGGCGATGACCGTGATGCTCATCGTCGGGTGTTCCTCCACAGGGCCGTCGGCAGTACTGCGCAGCACCTTCGATGTCCAACCCTCGACGGTCACCGCCGCGTCCCAGCCGTCATCACCGCTGAGTTCTGCGTCGCGCCCGGCGATCAGCTCGTGTTCGCCGGTTCCCGCGCCGGGGTCAGCGTCGATGTAGACGTCGAACGTCTGCACCGACAACCCGTTGGGTGAGTTCCACGGGTTGCGCACGGGTGCGGCCATGTCGAAGGTGAACACGACCTCTTCGCCCGCCACGCCCCAGGTGAACCCGGTGAGGTCGAACACGCCCGGCGAGAACACGGTGTCCGTCGGGTAGGTGGTGCTGCCCGGGCCATGGTCGTCGCCGGTGGGGTCGGTGAAGGTGCCGATCGGCTCGACACCGCCGACATCCGGGGCGACGACGGCACCCGGTGCATCGGCAGGGGTGAACTGGTCCGGCGTCGCCAGCCGCACGAAGACTCGGTCGCCTTGCTGCAGGCCACCGAGTGCTTGCAGGTCGAGCGCGAACCCGTCCAGCGGTGCGCAGTCGACCTGGCCGCCGGTGACGCTGACCGGTGGCAAGTTGCGCACGAGGCAGGCAGTGTCCGTCGCCGGGTCGATGCGCACCATCGATGTCGCGTAGAACCCGAGGATCCGACCGTCGAGCGTGGTGCCGCGCCGTGGCGACGACGAGCGCGGCGCGCCGATGTAGATCTCGTACGGGCCGCCTGCACCCTCGGCGGCCGTCACGTCGAACGTCATGTGCTTGGCGTCGAAACCGATCGTGACGGTACCGGCCGGGCCATCGAGCGTGCCCTCCGCGGACGCGTCGACGGGGCGGTAGGGGATGATCGGCACGGCCAGCCACGCGGGGCGTTCCTCGCCCAATGCGTCGTACACCTGGCCCAACAGCTCGCGGTAGGCGGTGTCGAAGTAGGCGTCGTCGCCCGACTCCTGGTCCGCGCCGTACCACCAGAACCAGTCAGAGCCTTCCGCCCACAACATCGCGTCGGTCGCCGTCGCCAGCTGCTCGGCGCTGACGTTGCCTTGCTGCTCGGCGCGGCGCAGATCGACGCGCGTGGTGCGCAGCGCGTCCCATGCGTCGGCCTCCTCGGCCTCGCCGATCCAGGTGGTGAGGGTGCCGCCGATCCAGGACCCGGCTGCGAGGTGCGCGAGCGGGCGAGCGGCGTCGGAGTGCTCGGCGAGGAACTGGGTGGGGGTCGTGGGCACGATCCACGACGTGTTGCCCAGCTGTTCGTACATCGCGTCGAGGAAGTCGATGCCGTCGTTGTCGTAGTGCTCCCACGCGTTCTCGCCGTCCAGCAGGATGGTGACGAGGTGCGGGCCGGGCTGATCGCTCAGTGCGTCGCGGATGCCGGCGAGGCGGTCCACGAGGTCCGCCGCGGCGAGATCCGCCGGTGTGCCCGAGTACTCGAACCCGATCCGGTCAGAGATGACGGTGTCGCGGAAGACGATGCCCACTGGCGACTGATCGGCGCCGGCGCTGACGATGTACGGCCGATAGAGATCGTCCGCGCGCTGGACGACGCCTTGGTCGTCGCGAGCGAAGCTGCCGATGTCCAGCGAGCGGGCGAGCACGTCCTCACCGCTGGCGATCCAGCCCACACCTGCGTCGCTGAACATCTTCACCACGTCCTGCGCGACCGAACCCTCGCCGGGCCACATGCCCGTGGGGCGCTGCCCCAACAGCCGCTCGGCGACGTCGAGACCGCGGGTGACCTGCAATTGCGCATCGCCGTACTCGCGGAACCGTTCGGCAGGGGCGATGCCTTGCGGGTCGGATTCGCGGAACAGATCAGTGTCGGTGATCAGCGGCAGGATCGGGTGCGCCAGCGGTGTCGTGCTGATCTCGATCTTGCCGTCCTTCCACAGTTGCGCGTAGGTGGGGATGATCTCGCCGACGATGCGGTCCTGCTCGGAGAAGACGACGTCCTTGTCTGCTTCGGTGAACCCGTGACCCTTCGCCACCAGCGAAGCGAGCGGCTCCTCGGCGAGGAAGGTGGGGTCGAACCAGGCGAGGTTCCACAGGATCTACAAGTCGCGAAGGTCGTCGGTGGTGAAGGCGTCGTGGTCCTTCGAGGCCAGCTCCGCGTAGCGGGCGAAGCGGCTGACGATCTTCTCGTTGGTGTCGAAGAAGTGGGCGAGCACGAAGTCGCGCTGCTCGGGCGTGAGTTGCTCGGCGGGAACGCGCGTGTGCTGGCGGTAGGCGTCGTCCACCCCGGTCGTCAGCTCTTCCAGCTGCAACAGCAGGCTGGGCGTGACGTTGACCGTCACCGGCACGCCGGAGTCGGCGGCGCGGGTGACCATGTCGAGGTAGTCCTTGGTGGCATGTGCCCGCACCCACGGACGGGTGATGACGTCGTCGACGACGGGGTAGCGCGGCTGATGCATGTGCCACTCCAGCGCGACGTACAGCGGCTGATCACCCGCGGTCGACCCAGTGGTGGCGCTGCTGCCGTCCGGCGTGCCACCGTCGTCCGAGCATCCGGTGATCGAGACACAGACGATCGCCGCCATCAGCCACGGCGTGCGCTTGCGAGCCATGGTTCCTCCTTGTCAGCTGTCGAAGCCGAGTCCGAATCTGTCGAGTCCGCGCAGCCACAGGTTGCGCTTGCCGGTCTTGTCTTCGCGGTCCAACGACCACCGCGTCGCCTGGATGCCGAAGAAGCGGAACGGCTCGGGCGGGAAGGGCAACGGCTTGCTCTTCACGAACTCGGTCTCGGTGGCCTTCGAGCGCTTGCCGTCGAGCACATCGAGCATCACCTCGGCGCCGAAGCGCGTCGCCGAGACACCGAGGCCCGTGTAACCCACCGAGTACGCGACGCGGCCCTTCATTGCCGTGCCCCAGAACACGCAGAAGCGACTGCACGTGTCGATCACGCCGCCCCACGTGTGGGTGAACTTCACGCCTTCCAGCTGGGGGAAGGTGTCGAAGAAGTGCTTGCTGAGCTTCGCCCACGTCTCGGGCCGGCTCTCGAACTCGGTGCTGACCTTGCCACCCCAGTAGTAGATGACGTCGTAGCCGCCCCACAGGATGCGGTTGTCCTGAGTGAGTCGGTAGTAGTGGAACTGGTTGCTGATGTCGCTGAGACCTTGGCGTTCGTTCCAGCCGATGTCGGCCAACTGCGCTTTCGTGAGCGGCTCGGTGACCATGCAGTAGTCGTACACCGGCGCGATGAAGTGGCCGATGCGCTTCAACAGCGGCTTGAACGCATTCGTGGCGAGCGCCACGCGGCCGGCGCGGATGCGCCCCAGCGGTGTGGTGACCAGCACACCCACGCCGTCGCGCTCGATGCTGGTGGCCTTGGTGTCCTCGTAGATGCGGACGCCCAACGACATGGCGGCGCGCTTCAGACCCCACGCCAGCCGGGCCGGGTCGACCAGCGCCGCACGGTCTTTACGCCACAGACCACCGAGGTACGTGGGGGAGTTGACCTTCGCCTGCATCGCCACCTGGTCGAGCCACTCCACCTTCTGGCCGAGCGCGCGCAGCTGGGTGTAGTCCTCGCGCAGTTCGTCGAGGTAGGACGGCGCATGGAACGTGGTGGCGATGTCGATGACACCGGTGCGCTCGTAGTCGCAGTCGATGTTGTAGCGACGGATCGCATCCTCGATGTCGTTGAGGTTCTTGAGGCCCAGTTCCTCCAACAACGGCAACTCGGAGGGGAAGCGCTCCTGCCCGTTGGCGACGCCGTGAGTGAGGCTGGCTTCCATGAACCCGCCGTTGCGACCACTGGCGGCGGATCCGACCTCGTGCGCCTCGATGAGGATGACGTCGCGGTTCGGGTCGCGCTCCTTGGCGATGATCGCGGTCCACAAGCCGTTGTAGCCGCCACCGACGATGCACAAGTCGCAGTTCTCCATGCGCACGAGCGTGGGGTTGCTGTCCGGCTCGTCCGCGTCGTCGTACCAGTACGGATACGGGTCGGCGTCCGCGATCGCGTCGAGATGGAACGCTTTGTACGGGCTTTCGTCGTCATCGATCAACGACATGGTCTCACCACCAATCGCCGAACAGGCTAACGCACTACTCCAGGGGGCGGTGGTGGTGAGGCATCCGCTTGGGCAGCGTCACGACGTAGGTGATCGCGAAGACGACGGCGGCGACGAGGCCGATCGTCGCGCCAGGTGCCGCGTCGGCGTGGTACGAGATCATCAACCCCAACACCGACTCGCCGACACCGAACACCACGCCCCACGCAGTCATCTGTCGCAGCGTGCGGGCGAACAGGCGGGTGGTGGCGGCAGGGGTGACCAACATCGTCACCGACATCACAGTGCCCACGGTGCGCAAGCTGATGACGGTCACCACCGCCAACAGCACGACCAGCACACCTTGCACCAGTTCCACGCGCACACCCACCTGCTCGGCGTGCACGTGGTCGAAGGTGGACAGGCGCAGCTCGCCGAACAGCAGCAGCACGATCACGACCGCCGCGCCGCCGAGGCCGATGTCCAGCCACAGGTCGTCCCAGCCGACGGTCAACAGCCGTCCGAACAGGAAATGCGTGAGCTCGGCGCCGGTGTCCAGCCGCGAGATCACGACGACGCCCAGCGCGAAGAACGCGGTACCGAGCACGGTGATCAGCGTTTCCTGACCGATGCGACGGTTGGCGGAGAATGCGAGCAGCAGCACCGCGATCACCAGCCCGGCGCCCATCGCCCCCAAGAGCACGTCGGCACCCGCGGCGTACGCCAGCGCGACGCCGGCCAACGTGCCGTGCGACATCGCATCGCCGAGGTTGGCCATGCGGCGCAGCACCACCCACGTGCCGACCACAGGTGCCACCGCGCCGACCACGATCGCGGCGAGGAAGGCACGCTGCATGAACTCGGCCTGGAACGGGTCGGTGAGCCAGCTCATGCGAGTTCCTCATCGTCGACCTCGTCGGCCGTGGTCGAGCCGAACACCCCGTCCAGCACCTCCAGCGACAGCACCTCACTCGGCACACCGTCGGCGCGCAGCGTGCCGTTGATCGCCAGGCAGCGGCGGAAGCGACGGCGGGCGAGCGCGAGGTCATGGGTGGCGACCAACAACGTGGTGCCCTCGGATGCGAGTTGCTCGAACACGTTGACCAGTTCGCGGGTGGACGGCAGGTCGACGCCGGCCAGCGCTTCGTCGAGCAGCACCACCGAGGCTTCCTGGGCGAGCGCGCGAGCGACATAGGCGCGCTGCAACTGGCCCCCGGACAACTCGGACAACGCCTTGTCGCACGCACCGGCGAGGTTCACGCGCTCCAGGCTGGCGGCAGCGACCTCGCGGTCGTGCGCCGACGGACGCTGCCACCAGTGGCCGAACCGCCGCCGACCGGCCAGCACCAACTCGCCGACGGTGATCGGGAAGTGCACGTCGTGGTCCTGTCGCTGCGGGATGTAGGCGAGGTCCATGCGATCGGTGTGGTCGTGGCAGTGCACGCCGTTGACCTCGACGCTGCCGGAGTGGTTCACCAGGCCGCAGATGGCCTTGAACATGGTGCTCTTGCCGGCGCCGTTCGGGCCGACCACCGCGACCAGTTCGCCCTTGCCCAGCGAGAACGAGACGTCGTGCAACGCCTCGTGCCGGCCGTAGCGCACGCCGAGTGAATCGACCGCGAGGACGGGGCCGGTGGTCACGCGCACTCCAGCGCGGCGCGCAGTGCTGCGAGGTTGTCGCGCATGAACGACTCGTAGTTCGCCCCGGCATCGAGCTCGTCACGTGCGGGCGACTCGATCGTGAAGAGTGTGGCGGTCGTCGCGCCGGTCTCGTCGGCAACGGTGCGCGCCAGGTCGTCGGGCAAGCCGTCCTCGCTGAACACGGTGCTGACGCCCTCTTCGCGCACCAGGTCAGCGATCTGTTCCAGCGCCTTCGCCGACGGTTCGTCACCGGGCGAAATGCCGGAGATGCCCACCTGCTGCAGCCCGTAGGCGTCGGCCAGGTACCCGAAGGCTTCGTGGGTCGTCACCAACAACTGGCTGGAGCAGGAGGAGAGCCCGCCACGCATCTCCTCGTTCAATGTCTCCAGTTGGGAGATGTAGGCCTCCGCCTGCTGGCGGATGTCGGCAGCGTGTTCGGGCAGCCGCTCGGCCAGTACCTCGCGGACCTGCTCCGTCATCGCGATCATCATCTGCGGATCGAGCCAGACGTGCGGGTCGACATCCTCGCCGATGTGACGCACGGTCAGCGACTGCATCAGGTCGATCTTCGCCGCGTCGAGTTCGCCGAGCGCATCGTCCACCGCGGGCTGGAAGCCGCCGAGGTAGAAGATCACCGAGACGTCCTGGAGGTCGCCGATCTGGCTGGGGGTGGGCTCGTACTCGTGCGCTTCCTCGCCGGGCGGCACGACCGTGACGACCTCGACCGCATCGCCGCCGACCGCGTGCACGATCTCGGCCAGCGGGTAGAAGGCGGCGCCGACGACCGGCGTGCCGCCTTGCGCGTCGTCCTTCGTGGAGCAGCCGACGAGTGCGAACGCTGCCAGCAGCAGTGCAGCGGTGGCGGAGGAACGCATGCCGCTCAGGGTACCCATAGTGGGAACTATTCCCAGTGAACTGGGAACGAGTCCCGCTATGGTGCGGCCATGGCGACACCAGCGATCTCACCCGCGCTCGCGGCTGCGGCACTGCCAGCGTTGGCCGCGTACGAGTTGCGCCTCACACCCGCTCGCCGCGCGCTGTTGGCAGTGCTGGAAGGCACGGACCGGCCGTTGACCGCCGACGAGGTCACCCGCGGCGCCGAGCTGCCGGTGTCCACGGCCTACCGCAACCTGGGCGAGCTGGCCGATGCAGGCGTCGTGGTGCGGATCACGGCCATCGGTGGCGGCGACCGTTACGAGCTGGCCGAGCAGGTGTCGCCGCACCACCGGCACCACCACCACCTCGTGTGCGAGCGCTGCGGGATCGTCACCGACTTCGCGCCCAGCGCGCAGCTCGAGCGGCTGATCGCCAAAGAGGTGCAATCACTGCTGGACAGCACCGGCTTCGAGGTCACGAACCATGTGTTCGACGTTCGCGGATGGTGCCGCGACTGCCGGGCCGCTGAGTGATCCACTCCAGTAGCGCAGCGGCCGGCATCGGGCGGGCGATGTAGAAGCCTTGCGCCAAGTCGCAGCCGAGTTCGGCGAGCAGGTCCAGGTGTTCGCTCCGTTCCACTCCTTCGCCGACGACAACGAGACCCAGCGCCCGCGCCATACCGACCACGGCGGCGATGACGGCCCGGTCCTCCGGGTGCTCCATTGCTCCGGTGACGAAGGTCTTGTCGATCTTCAGTCCGCGTAGTGGGAAGCGGCGCACGTGCGTCAGCGAAGAGTGCCCCGTACCGAAGTCGTCGAGCACCAGCGCGGCACCCATGTCGTGCAGGTCGAAGAGCGTGCGTTCCGGGGCGGCGCGGCCGGCGCCGGAGCGGCGCGAGAGAGTGTCGCGCTCAGTGATCTCCAGCGTCAGCAGACGCGGCGGCAAGCCCGTCTCGGCGAGGATCTTCTCGATCCGCGACCGCAACTGATAGTCCGCCAACTGGGCGATGGACAGGTTGACCCCCAGCCCGATCTCCATCGGCAAGGCAGCGACCGCGCGGCAGGCGTCGTGGAGCACGGCGTCGCCCATCGCCACGTCGAGCCCCGCATCTTCGGCCAGTGACAGGAACGACAGTGGGCCGAGCACGCCGAGGCGCGGGTGGTTCCAGCGGGCGAGTGCCTCGACCGCGAACGGCCGCCCATCGACGAGGGACACGATCGGCTGCAGGTGGGCGACGATCTCGCCGCGACGCAACCCTTCTGCCAGTTCGTCGGCCATGCGCCGCCGCTCGTTGGCGGTGTGCCGGCGCAACGGGTCGGTGGACACGGGCTCGCCGCGACGCTCGGCCTTGGCCTCGTACATCGCGCGATCGGCGTCGGCCAGCAACCCGGTGACGGTGGAGTCGGCGGTGGTCATCGACAGGCCGACGCTGGCGGTCACACGCGCCGGCCCCTCCGTCAGCTGGTAGGGCTCGGCCAACACCCGGTCGATGCGTTCGCACAACTGCTGGGCGGTGGGGAGATCGTCGAGGTCGTCGACCAGCACCACGAATTCGTCGCCGCCGACACGGGCGACCAGATCACGCGGGCGGACGGCCGCCCGAAGGCGGTCCGCCACTTGCCGCAACAGTTGGTCGCCGGCATCGTGGCCGAAGAGGTCGTTGATCGGCTTGAAGCGATCGAGGTCGATGAAGACGGCGGCGGCCGGCTCGTTGTGCTCCAGGACGTGCTCGAGGCGTTCGACCAACACGGATCTGTTGACCAGACCGGTGAGCGCGTCGTGGCGTGCCATGTGTTCGAGCGACTGCCGCGCGCTGTGGAGATCGCTGACATCGTGGCCGGTGACGATGAAGCCGGCGACCACAGGATCGTCGAGCAGGTTGACGATCTCGAAGCGGATGGGGCGCGGGGTGGCTTCCGGGGTCACCTGGCGCATCTGCACTTCGACAGCGACCGGAATGCGCTCGTCGTGCGACCGGTCCAGCGTGGCGCGCAACATCTCGTCATGCTCGTCCACGCAGAAGGTGGCGAGGTGGCGGCCGATCACCAGCGACGGATCGTGTCCGAGCAGGCGGGTGAAAGCGGCGTTGACGTGGGTGACGCGACCGAATCGATCGAGCAACAGCGTGATCGAGGATCCGTGTTGCACCAGTTGTCGGAAGATCTCGGTGTCGTCGTTGGCGATCTCCCATTTGCGTCGCTCGGTGATGTCACGCACCACGACGACGACGCCATCGACACCGGCGACCGACTGCGCATCCGACCCGACGAACTCCACCCAGCGCCACGAGCCGTCGACACGCTTGACGCGGATCTCGACAGGGGTCCCGACACGCTTGCCTTGGACAGTGCCCATCGAAGAGATGACATGGGGCAGGTCGTCCGGATGGACAAGATCCACGATCGGCAGGCCGAGGCGATCACGCGGGTCCCAGCCGAAGATGGTCGGCCCGGCGGGGTTGGCAAAGCGCAGCCGCATTTCGGCGTCGACCACCAGCACCGTGTCCGGGAGTACGTCGAGCAGCGCCTCTGGGTCGACGCCAGTGATCTGGCGGGAGTAGTCGGCGGAGTTGTCGCTCGTGCACTCAGCCTACGGCGTCGGCGGTGGTGGCCGCCGCGGCATCGGCCGCGGAGGACACCGCGACTGCCGCTTCGTTCGTCGCTGCGCTCCTCGGCCGCAGGAAGAGCCACAGTGCGGGGATGGCGTACGCGATGTAGGCGAACACACGGATCCGCTCGGGGTTGGGACTCCAACCGAACAGCCCCTTGAGGAAGTCGTGCGTCGTGCCGGAGGCGAAAGCGCCCGAGGTGACGGTCCACATCGGCGACAGCAGCCAGCCATCCTCCATGCCGAGCAGCTCGCGGAACTCGTGCACCGCTTTGCCCGCCAGGCCGGCAGCGAACAGGATCAGCAGCACACCCGTCCAGCGGAAGAAGGCGGCGAGATCCAGGCGGTGACCACCGACGTAGATCAGCCACCCGGCGACTGCGCTGACGAGCAGGCCGAGGAGGCCACCGGCGACGACCGCGCCGCCGGACGCACTGCCGGCGTCGGCTCCCAGCAGGAACAGCACCGTCTCGAACCCTTCGCGAGCGACGCCGATGAAGGCGATCACTGCGACTGCCCGCGCCGTTGCCGCGGCATCGAGCCGCGCCCGCAGGTGGCCGCCCATCGTGCGTGCATTGCGGTGCATCCACAGGATCATGAACGTCAGCATCAGAGCTGCCGCGAGCGCCAGCGAACCCTCGACGGCCTGTTCCGCCTTGCCTTCGAGCTCGTCGGTGGCCGCGTGCACGGCGACACCGGCGATGAGGCACACGAGGGCCGCCGCCGCTGCACCCCACCACACCGCGGGCGTGTCGCGTCGGGGGTC
>CAZREK010000060.1:0-10140 GCA_964598965.1 uncultured Bifidobacterium sp.
CCTCGGGTCCCTCGGCGACCACGAGGTGCCTGTCATCACCCGTGGTGAGGGCTGCTACGTCTACGACGAGCACGGCAAGCGCTACCTCGATGCCTTGTCCGGCCTGTTCACCGTGCAGGTCGGCCACGGCCGCAAGGAACTGGCCGATGCTGCCGCCCGCCAGGCCGAGCAGCTGGCCTACTTCCCGGTCTGGAGCTTTGCCCACGAGCAGGCCATCACGCTCGCCGAACGGCTGGCGAACTACGCGCCCGGCGACCTGAACCGCGTGTTCTTCACCCCCACAGGCGGCGATGCGGTGGAGTCGGCGATCAAGTTCGCCCGGCAGTACTGGAAGCTGCAAGGCCAACCGATGCGCCACAAGGTCATTTCCCGCTACCTCGCCTACCACGGCACCTCCATGGGCGCGCTCAGCCTCACCGGTGTTCCCTCGATCAAGGCCCCGTTCGAACCGCTGGTGCCGGGCGCGATCAAGGTGCAGACTCCCTATCGCTATCGCTGCAACGACTGCATGAACCAGTCAGGCTGCACCTTGCGCTGCGCCGATGACCTGGCGCTGCGCATCGAGATGGAAGGGCCGGACACGGTCGCGGCGGTGTTCATGGAACCCGTGCAGAACACCGGTGGGGCGTTCACCCCACCGGACGGCTATTGGGCTCGCGTCCGCGAGATCTGCGACGAGTACGGCATCCTGCTGGTCAGCGACGAAGTCATCGCCGCCTTCGGTCGCTTCGGCGAAATGTTCGGCAGCGTCCGCTACGGGTACCAGCCCGACATGATCACCTTCGCCAAGGGTGTCACCTCCGGCTACTCGCCGCTCGGCGGGCTGATCATCAGCGACCGCCTCGCCGAGCCGTTCCTGCACGACACCACCACGTTCCTGCAAGGCCAGACGTTCGGTGCCCACCCCGTGTCCTGCGCCGTCGCCAACGCCAACCTCGACGTCTTCGAGCGCGAGGACATCTGCGGTCATGTGCGGCGCAACGAAGGCCGCTTCAAGCAGCTGATCGAAGGCCTGCTCGACATCCCGCTCGTCGGCGATGTCCGCGGTGACGGCTACTTCCTCGCCATCGAGCTGGTACCGGACAAGGCCACCCGCGGCATCTTCACCGCCGAACAGGCTGAATGGCTGCTTCGCGACTACCTGTCCCCGCGCCTGTACGCCGCCGGACTCATCTGCCGCGCCGACGACCGCGGCGAGCCGGTGATCACCCTCTCCCCGCCGCTGATCGCCGGCGAGGAGGAGTTCACCTTCATCGAGTCCGTCCTGCGCCGTGTCCTCACGGACGCCAGCCGCGAGTTCGCCGCCCGAGGCGGCGCGTGAGCGCACTCGACGACACCGACAGGGCGATCATCGAGCTGCTGCAGGCCGACGGCCGCATGCCGTTCACCAAGGTGGCGGCCGAGGTCGGGCTGACGGAGGGTGCCATCCGCCAGCGCGTGCAGCGCCTCACCGACGCCGGGGTGATGCAGATCGTCGCCGTCACCGACCCGCTGTCGCTGGGCGTTCGCCGCGTGGCGATGATCGGTGCCCGCGTGAAGGGCGACGCAGCCGCCACCGCCGAGGCGCTGACGGCGATGGCCGAGGTCGAGTACCTCGTCGCCACGACCGGCCGCTACGACCTGATGTTCGAAGTGGTGACCGACGACGACGGTCATCTCATGCAACTGTTGTCCCACCTGCGCGATCGCGACGACATTGCCGAAGTGGAAGCATTCGTCTGCCTGCGCCTGTTCAAGCAAACGTTCTCCTGGGGAGCCCGATGACTCGCACCGCCAACCGCCTGTCCGCCCACCTCGCCGTCCATCCCGACGTCGCCCAGGCGCTCGCAGAGCACCTACCCGTCGTTGCGTTGGAGAGCACGATCATCAGCCACGGCCTGCCCTACCCGCAGAACGTGGAGCTGGCTCGCGAGGTCGAGCAGATCATCCGTGACAACGGCGCCACCCCGGCCACCATCGCCGTCATCGACGGGGTGTGCTGTATCGGCCTGCACCCTGCGCAACTCGAACAACTCGCAACCGAGGCAGGCGTCGTCAAGGCCACCACCCGCGACCTGCCCTGGCTGATCGCCACCGGCCGCACCGGCGCCACCACTGTCGCCTCCACCATGCGGCTGGCGCATGCCGTCGGCATCCGCGTGTTCGCCACCGGCGGTATCGGCGGCGTGCACCGCGGCGCAGCCGAGTCGTTCGACATTTCCGCCGATCTCACCGAACTGTCCACCACCCCAGTCGCCGTCGTGTCGGCCGGCGTCAAGAGCATCCTCGACATCCGCCTCACGCTCGAGCGGCTGGAAACCCTGGGTGTCCCCACCGTCGTCAATGGCAGCGACGAGTTCCCCAGCTTCTACTCGCGTTCCAGTGGACTGCCTGCGCCGCGGCGCCTCGACGGCCCCGACGAGATCGCACGCATGCTGCACGCCACCTGGAACCAGCTCGGCCTCCAGGTCGGGGTCAGCATCGCCAACCCGATCCCGGTCGAGCACGAAGTTCCGGAGGCGGAGATCCACGGCGTGATCGACGATGCCCTGCGCGAACTCGATGCCCAGGGCATCGTCGGTCAGGACGTCACCCCGTTCCTGCTGAAGCGGGTGGTGGAAACCACCGGCGGCCGCAGCCTGGTGGCCAACTTGGCACTGGTGCGGAACAACGCCGCAACAGCCGCGCAAGTGGCCTGGGCGTACGCGAGACTGCGGGGATGATCCGCCGCCCCCTCCTGGCCACCGTCGCCGTCGCTGCGCTGCTGGCAGCGTGCTCCGACTCCGACCCGTCGTCCGAAGCCACCGACGCCGCGCCCACGACGGTGGCGGCCACCTCCGCCGCCTCCAGCACAGCCCCAGCCAGCACCGCGCCGGCCGTGCACTACGCCGCCACCATCGACGAGCTTCTCTCCCTCGGGCGGCCGATCGTGCTCGCGCACACGGGCGGAGAGGACGCCTACCCCGGCAGCACGCTGTTCTCGTTCGGGGAAAGCGTGAAGGCCGGTGTCGACATGCTCGACCTCAACGTGCAGCTCACCAAGGACGGCGTGCTGGTGGTGCAGCACGACGACACGGTGGACCGCACCACCGAGGGGACGGGCGCCGTTGCCGACCTCACGTTCGCCGAAGTCAATGCACTCGACGCGGCCTACTGGTTCACCGGCGCGTGCGGTGACTGCCACGACGCCGACCCGGCGGACTATCTGTACCGCGGCATGCGCACCGGTGAGGTGGCACCGCCCGATGGTTACTCGCCGGACGACTTCGCCATCCCCTCCTTCCAGCAGTTGGTCGAGCGCTTCCCTGACCTGCCGCTGAACATCGAGATCAAGGGCGAGGGCGCGCCGGCCAAGGCCGCAGCCGACGAGCTGGCTCGCCTCCTGACCGACCTGGGGCGCACCGATGCGAGCGTCGTGACCTCGTTCCAGGACGACATCGTCGACTACTTCCACACGCTGCTGCCCGATGTCGAAGTGTCGCCGGGCCTCAACGTGATCACCGGCTGGGTGCTGTCACGCACGCCCCTGCCCGAGGGCATGCGCATCCTGCAACTGCCGCCCGTCTACGGCGACGTCACCGTGATCACCCCCGAGTTGGTCGCTGACTCCACCGCTGCCGGCTACCCGATCTGGGTGTGGCCGAACGATCGCAACTTGGAGAACCTGCAGTCGTACGAGGACTTCCTCGCGCAGGGCATCCTCGGTCTCAACATCAACTTCCCGGCCGAAGGCGTGCGCGCCGTGTCCGGGATGTCCAACACCGGCGGCTGAACTCAGCCGGCGTTCAGGCAGCGGCAGCGACGTTCGCCAGCGTCTGCTCCATCGTGGTCGCGTTGTGAGTGGCGCGATCGGGAACGGACAGCACGAACCCGGTGAGCTTGGCCACCACCCAGTTGCGGTGGTCGTCCCAGTACTCGGTCACCTTGGTGCCCCCGTCCACGGCCTCCATGCGGTAGCCCCAGCGGGCGACGCCGAACCCCATCGCTGCCACATCGAACGCGAACTCGTTGCCGGGTTCCGCTGTCACCACCTTCACCGCCGTGCTCCAGCGGATACGGCCCTTGCGGTTGGTGCCCTTGAAGCGGGCTCCGACGGCCGGGCCGGTGGCACTCTTCACCCATTTCCCACCGGTCGCCTCCGGTGACCACTCGCCCATGCGGGGCAGGTCGGACACCAGCTCGTAGACCCGCTGCGGCGTTGCCGCGATGACCCGAGAGACCTCGACGTGTTGCATGCCCCCAGTAGAGCATGTCGCGTCGGTGCAGTTGTTCAGCGGAACAGGTCGCGCGACTGGTCGCGCAGCACCGGTGCAATCGTGGCGGTGTCGTCACGTTCCCACCGATAACCACGCACCACGGCGACCGGCACGCGGCTGAGGTTGCCTTTCACCAGTTCCGCTGCCCCGGTGATCTCATCGGCGATGCACAGCGCCTGCACCTGGAACTCGTGACCATGCGGGTCGACCTGACCGATGTAGCTGAGGATCGGCTGCAGCCCGGCGATGCCGATCGCGATGTCGGTCTGCCCTTCGCGCCACGCGCGCCCGAACGTGTCGCTGATGATCACGGCCGCGTCGACGCCGGCGGCGACGAAGGTGGCACGGATGCGCCGCGCTGACGCGTCGGGGTCGACCGGCAACAACACCACGCGGCCATGGGCACCCGACGACGACTGGTCGATGCCGCTGTTCGCGCACACGAAGCCATGGTGCGTCTCGGTGATCAGCACCGGCCCCAGCTGGCGCACGATGCGCTTCGACTCGCGCAGTACGACTTCCGTGACCGCAGCGTCCTTGCCCCATCGCGCCGACCACTCTCGCGCGAACTGCGACGGTTCGACATCGGCGAGCTCGAGCGTGCGCCCCTCCGCTTTCGACACGATCTTGGAGGTCACGACCACCACGTCGCCGTCGGCCAACGGATGACCGTGCTCGGCGGCAGCGGCGAGGATTGCCTCGCCGAGGTCTGCGCCGCGCTCGATCTCGGGCAGCCCGGCAACACCGAAAACGCTGAGCATGATCAGGCCGGCAGCGAGGCGAGGAACTGCTGGATCGCCGCGTTCACAGGCCCCGGATTGGTGAGGTTGGCCGCATGTGCGCCGCCGACCTTGACGACGCCCGAGCACCCCGCGAGGCCCGCCGCGAGCGCCTCTGCCAGCTCCATCTCGATCGCAGTGTCCTCCGTGCCGTGCACCACCAGCGCCGGGCAGGTGATCTCTCCCAGACGGCCGGTGACGTCGTCACGGGTGAGCAGGCAACGACCGGTCTCGATGATGGACTCCTTCGGGCGTGCCGCCCACTTGGCGATCCACTTCGGGTTCTCGGCAGGGTCGTTGATGATGATCGAGGCCACGCCTTCGGCCAGCTCGGGGACCGCGCCGACGGTGGACCACATGTCGATCATCCCTTGGTACAGCGCCACCTTGTCGGGGTGCTCCGCCCCCGCCTGCGTGTCCAGCAGGATCAGCCCACGAACTCGCTCGGGCGCGCTGAGCGCCACGCGCAGGGACAGGAACCCGCCTTGGCTCATGCCGCCCACCACGGCGCGCTCGATGCCGAGGTGATCCAGCAAGGCGATGCAGTCGTGCGCGGAGTCCCAGTAAGTGAACGGATGACCGTCGTGCAGGGTCTGCCCGAACCCGCGCTCGTCCCAGGTGATCACCCGGTATTGGTCGCGCAGCGCCGCCACCTGGGGCGCGAACATCTCGTGGTCCATCAGGAAGCCGTGCGCCAGGATCACCGCCGGACCGTGGCCACCGGTGTCCTCGTAGTAGATCTCCTGACCGTTCACCCCTGCGTATGCCATGAGCGCCGACCGTACCACCCCATCCCCCGCCCCCGCCCCTCCCCAGGTTGACGCGATATATCAGCCTCGGCGCTGGTCACGGAGATATATCGCGTCAAGTTGGGGTTGGGTGGCGCTCCGTAGAGTGGCGGCATGGTTTCGCAGATCTTCGACCCTGCCGCGTGGCGGGAAGTGCCCGGTTTCGCGTTCGAGGACATCACCTACCACCGAGCCGTGGACCAGGGCACCGTGCGCATCGCGTTCAACCGTCCGGAAGTGCGCAACGCGTTCCGCCCGAAGACGGTGGACGAGCTGTACACCGCGCTCGACCATGCCCGCATGAGCACCGATGTCGGCTGCGTGCTGCTCACGGGCAACGGCCCCTCCCCGAAGGACGGCGGGTGGGCGTTCTGCAGCGGCGGCGACCAGCGC
Source organism: uncultured Bifidobacterium sp. (assembly GCA_964598965.1). Classification (GTDB taxonomy): domain Bacteria; phylum Actinomycetota; class Acidimicrobiia; order Acidimicrobiales; family Ilumatobacteraceae; genus UBA668. The sequence goes on from CAZREK010000060.1 coordinate 6,196, forward strand.
ATCCGCGGCAAGGACGGCTACAAGTACGCCGAGGGCGACACGGCCGAGTCCATCGACCCGGGCCGCGCCGGGCGGTTGCACATCCTCGAGGTCCAGCGGCTGATCCGCTTCATGCCCAAGGTCGTCATCTGCTTGGTCAACGGCTGGGCCGCGGGTGGTGGCCACAGCCTGCACGTCGTGTGCGACATGACCCTTGCCAGCCGCGAGCACGCACGGTTCAAGCAGACCGACGCGGACGTCGCCAGTTTCGACGGCGGCTTCGGCAGCGCATACCTCGCCCGTCAGGTCGGCCAGAAGTTCGCCCGCGAGATCTTCTTCCTCGGCCGCGAGTACTCGGCCGAGCAAATGTGGCAGATGGGCGCGGTCAACGAGGTCGTCGATCACGCCGACCTGGAGAAGGTGGCGCTCGAGTGGGGGGCGATGATCAACGGCAAGAGCCCTACCGCGCAACGCATGCTGAAGTTCTCGTTCAACCTGATCGACGACGGGCTCGTCGGCCAGCAGATCTTCGCCGGCGAGGCGACGCGCCTGGCCTACGGCACGGACGAGGCGCAGGAAGGCCGCGACTCGTTCCTCGAGAAGCGGCCGAAGGACTGGAGCCGGTTCCACTGGCAGTACTGAGCAGGCACGTGCCCGCATGATCGTGGTCGACGACCCCGACGACGAACGCGTGGCCGCGTTCCGTCTCAACGAGCGCGGGCTGGCGAACCGTGCCCAGCGCCGAGACGACGGCGGTGACGGCTTGTTCATGGCAGAAGGCGACCTCGTCGTGGAGCGTGCGCTCGCTGCCGGGTGCACGCCGGTGATGGCGCTGGTCGACGCGCAACGCCCGCCCGCGGTGACGGCCACTTTGGAGGCTCGCTGCCCGGTCTTCGCCGGAGGCGACAAAGTGCGGGCGGCGATCACCAAGCTGGGCATGCCGTACACCGTCGTTGCGCTGTTCGAACGGCCTGCCCGCCGGCCGGCCGAGGTGCTCGCTCGCAGCGCGCAGCGGTTGATCATCGCCGAAGCGATCGACAACCCGGTGAACATCGGCAGCATCGTGCGCAACGCCGCCGGAATGGGTTGGGACGGGCTGATCGTCGACGCCACCAGCGCCGACCCTCTGGCCCGGCGGTCACTGCGTGTGTCGATGGGGCACGCAGTGCGCCTGCCACATGCGCGCAGCCGCGACGTCCCCGCACTCGTGCGCGGCCTGGTCGACGACGGCGTGCTGGTCTGCGCGTTAACGCCTGCGGCAGATGCGATCCCGCTGGATCAGATCACGCCTGCGCAACGCGTGGCCCTTCTGGTGGGCAGCGAGCGCGCGGGCCTCAGCCCCGAGGCGATGTCCGCGGCGACCCACCGCGTCGTGATCCCGATGCACGACGGGGTCGACTCGCTCAACGCCGCGGCGGCCACCGCGGTGGCGTGCTGGCAGTTGCGCCCGCGCTGAGCTGCGGGCGACTCGTCACTGCTGTTGTTGCTGCGCGTGCCACTCGTCGGTGCGCAGGTTCTCCGCCGCGGGAACGAAGTAGCCCATGAGCATCTCGCGGATGATGCCGGGTTCGGTGACTTCCTCCACCGCCGCCGTCATCCGGATCAGCCAGTGGTCGCGCTCGGTGGGCCCGATGAGGTACGGCATGTGCCGCGCTCGCAGACGCGGGTGCCCCCGTTCCTCGCTGTAGGTGGTGGGGCCTCCCCAGTACTGGGCGAGGAACAACGTCAGACGCTGCTGCGCACCCTCCATGTCGTCGTCGGGATACATCGGCCGCAGGACGGGATCGGCCTTGAGGCCTTCGTAGAACGCACCGACCAAGCGCTCGAAGAACGGCATTCCACCGGCCGCGTCGTACAGCGTCATCTCTTCGCCGGGATCGTTGCTCACGGCGGTCAGCCTAGGGTCGGTGTGCGGCCGCTGCCCAAACCCGCGCTCAACGGCGCACGGCGACGCACACGGCGTTGCGGCCCGTGTTGACGCGTCCGAGCACGCGGTCCGTTGCCGCCATGGCGGGCACGAACACCTTGTCGAATGTCCAGGCGGACACGCCGGACAGCCCGGACTTGTTCAGCAGCCGGTAGTTCAGCCAGTACGGCACGATGCCCAGCCGGTCGACGTAGCGCAGCGTGCCGATCGTGAAGCCGGCGGCCTCGACAACGGCCCGCAGCTCGCCGAGCGTGTACCGGCGATAGTGCCCCGACTTGGCGTCGATCGGCCCGTACAGCCACGGCGCAGCAGGCACGAAGACCGACAGCACTCCCCCTGCGCGCAGCGTCGCAGCCGCTGTCACGAGTTCAGCCTCGTGGTGCTCCACGTGCTCCAACACGCTCACGTAGATCACCAAGTCGGCGGGGGTCTCGCTCAACTCGGCCTGGTGGTCAGCCAGCGTGCCCTCCAGCGCAGTCACCCGCGGGTTGTCGGCGAACTGCGCCGCAAGCGTCGTGAAGTTCGTGTGGTCCGGTTCGATCGCGGTGATCGCGGCGGCCGGGAAGCGGTCGAGCAACACCTGCGTCACCCCACCGAGGCCGGCACCCACCTCGACCACGCGCTGGAAGTCGGTGCGGTCCACACCGGCCAGCGCTGCGTCGACGACGAAACGGTTCCAGTTGCTCGCCGACGCCAGCAGCGCGATCTCGTCCTTGGCCTGATACGGCGACTCCGGGCCCCCCGTGATCCGGCGACGCTCCTCGCGCAGCACGGGCAGCGAGCGGTAGTAGCGGAACGCCTCACGCCGGTTCAGCTTGGACTGGCCGCCATAGCGCGGGCGGAACTCGATCGGCACCTCGGAGATGAAGAAGCCGGCGGCCTCCGCAAGACCGATCGTGGTGGAGAAGAAGCTGTACCCGCTGTAGCGGTTGGAGTCCGTGTCCAGCAGGAAGCGCACCACGCGCGGCGAGTACACGCGGAACGAGGTGGTGGCGTCGCGAACCCCGCGCGTGCCGCTGACGACACGGAACAGCCAATTGCTGACACGCGAGCCCAGCGAGCGACCCATCGAGGTGCCCGGTGCGCGCCCGCCCCGGGTCCAGCGGCTGCCGACCACGACATCGGCGTGGCGGGCGACGAACGCTCGGTACAGCGTGGGGATGTCGGCCGGGTTGTGTTGACCATCGCCATCGAGCGTGACGATGCCGTGGGGCGCCAGCACCAGAGCTGCGTCGAAGCCACGCAGCATTGCCGCCCCGAGGCCCTGCTTCTTGCCGCCGACCAGCACCATCTCCAGGCCCAGCTGCTGCGCAGCCGCGGTCGCGACCGCGCCGGTGCCGTCCGGGGATTCATCGTCCACCACCACGACGGCGGTGGACACGCCACCAAGGCGCAAGCGCTCGGCCGCCTCGCGCACCTCGCCCAACACCGCGCCGATGGAGTCAGCCTCGTTGTACACCGGCAGCACGACGACCAGACGTTGCTCGTCACCAGGCTGGTGCGGCGCAGCGGCCGGTGCAGGCGTGGCGCGTTTCAGCGGAACTCCGGATCTTCCCAATGCGGGAAGAGGTCGGGAAGGGCATCGCTGACGCGGTCCGGGAAGACGGGCGAGCGCTTCTCCAAGAAGCTGGTGACACCCTCGGTCGCGTCCGCGCTGCGACCACGCTCGACGATGCCACGCGAGTCGGCACGATGGGCCGCCATCGGATGTGATTCTCCCAGCATCCGCCACATCAACTGACGGGTCAGTGCGATGCTGACCGGCGCCGTCTCCGCTGCGATCTCGGCAGCAATGGCTCGGGCCGCTGGCAGCAGGTCGTCCGCAGCGTGCACGCTGCGCACCAACCCGCCCGCCAGTGCCTCGGCGGCGGGGAACACCCGACCGGAGTAGCACCACTCCAGCGCCTGGCTGATACCCACCACACGGGGCAGGAACCACGATGAGCAGGCCTCGGGCAGGATGCCGCGACGGTTGAAAACGAAACCGATCCGCGCCGACTCGCTGGCAAGGCGGATGTCCATCGGCAGCGTCATCGTGA
>CAZREK010000061.1:0-10101 GCA_964598965.1 uncultured Bifidobacterium sp.
CTGCCATCGGGGCGGAACACCGGCTTCAGCTGACTGACGGCTTCGTAGGTGGTGCCGGGGCGGGGGCCGTCGTCCTTGCTGACGACGGTGCCGTCCTCCAGCGTCAGCGGGGTGATCTCACGCTCGAAGAAGCCGTTGTCCACGTGCGCGCAGGCCAGGTTCTGGCTGCGGACGCCGAAGCGGTCCATCTCCTCGCGGCCGATGCCTTCCTGCTCCACCACGTTCTCGGCCGTCTGGCCCATCGCGATGTACGCGTCGGCCAAGCCGGTGGGCGGCGTCCACTTGCCCTGGCCACCGCCCGCGCGCAGCTTGGTGCGCTCGCCGGGCGTCTTGAAGATCGGGTTGGGGGCGATGTCGCTGGCGCCGCTGGCGTAGCGGCTGACGGTCTCCACACCACCGGCGATGAAGCAGTCGCCTTCGCCGGCCTTGATCGCGTGGAAGGCCATGCGAATGGTCTGCAGGCTGGACGAGCAGTAGCGGTTCACCTGCACACCGGGGACGTCGTCCAGGCCGGCGAGGAGGGCGACGATGCGGGCGATGTTGAACCCGCCTTCACCGGCGGGCTGGCCGATGCCCCACATGAGGTCGTCGATGTCGGTGGGCTTGATCTGCGGCACCTTGGCCAACAGAGCCTTGACGATCTGAGCGCTCATGTCATCGGGGCGCATGCTGACAAGGGAACCCTTGTTGGCACGGCCGATCGGGCTGCGGGCGGTGGCGACGATCACTGCTTCGGTCATGGCGGGCATACTACCGCGCGGTAACCGTCGGCTTTCGGGTCGGAACCCGACCGGACGGACCGGACGTCAGGCAGTGACGACGACGCGGTACGCCTCGGCCGAGCGACCTTCGGGCAGGCCGAACGCCTTGGCGGTGTGCTGCATCCAGGCGCGCACGCGCTCCATCACCGCGTCAGGCTGCGGCAGTTGGCTGGCGTGGTGCGCCAGTGCTTCCAGCTTGCGTTCCACCTGATCGGTGACGTCGACGACGTCGCCGGGCGTGGGGTGGGTGGAGAGCCAGGCTTCGCGGACGGTCCAGGGTTCGTGACCTTCGTCGAGCAGCTCGGGGAACGCGAACTGGTTGCGCGAGTCGGGGTAGATCGCACACATCGCCGCCTCGCCCACCGCGACGTGGTCCGGGTGGCTGGCAAAGATGCGGTCGTAGTTGCGCTCCGGTGATTGGGTGAGCACCACGGTGGGCCGCACCTCGCGGATGACGCGGCTGAGGTCGCGGCGCAGTTCGAGGTCGGCCACCACCCGGCCGTCGGGGTGCCCGAGGAAGATGACGTCCTCCACGCCCAGCACCTTCGCCGCGGCGCACTGCTCGCGACGGCGGATCATCGCCATCTCCGGGCGTGTGATGCCGGGGTCGAAACCGCCTGCATCGCCGTCGGTGACGAGGCAGTAGGTGACGTGCACACCCTGGTCGGTGAGGTTGGCCACCGTGCCCGCACTGCCGAAGTCGACGTCGTCGGGGTGGGCCATGATGACCAGCAGTCGTTCGATGTCGTGCGCTTCGAGCATGAAGCAAGCCTAACGTTGGCCTACTGTGCGGCCATGGCTCACGCTGCAGCACCCAACCCGGTCCCCCTCGGCTCGTTCGACCTCTCCGATCCCGAGTTCTGGATTCAGCCGCGCGACCACCGCGAGGGCGCGTTCTTGACGCTGCGTCGCGAGCAGCCGATCGCATGGTTCGACGAGTGGGACTTCCCCGAGTCGCCGATCCCGAAGGGCCCCGGCTATTGGGCGCTGACCAACCACGAGGACGTGTGGCACGTCAGCCGCAACCCGGAACTGTTCCAGAGCGGCCGTGGCGTGAACATCGGCGATCTGCCGCTGGAGATCGCCGAGTTCTTCGGCTCGATGATCGCCATGGACGACCCGCGACACTTCCGCCTGCGCTCGCTGGTGGCCAAGGGCTTCACCCCTAAGGAGATCTCCCGCGTCGAGCAGTACGTGAGGTCGAAGGCTGCGTCGGTGGTCGACCGTTTGCTCGAGCAGTTTCCCGAGCGCGAGTGCGACTTCGTGCACGAGGTGGCTGCTCCCCTGCCGCTACAGATCATCTGCGAGATGATGGGCATCCCTGCCGAGGACGAGGAACAGATCTTCCGCTGGACGAACGTCATCCTCGGCGTCGGCGACCCCGAGTTCACCGGCACCTTCGACGACCTGATCAACGCTGGACTCAGCGCCTTCAACTACGCACAGGCGCTCGGCGAGGAGCGCCTGAAGAACCCCACCGACGACCTCACCTCGGTGATGATGCACGCCGACGTGGACGGCGAGCGGATGACCGCTCAGGAGTTCGGATCGTTCTTCATCCTGCTGGTGGTGGCCGGGAACGAGACCACCCGCAACGCGATCAGCCACGGCATGCACCTGCTCACCCAGCACCCCGACCAGCGCAAGATCTGGTTCGACGATTTCGACGCGCACAGCCGCACCGCTGTCGACGAGATCGTCCGCATGGCGACACCCGTGGTCCACTTCCGCCGCACGGCGACCGCGGACACGGTGGTGGGCGGTCAGAAGATCGAGGCCGGGCAGAAGTTGGTGATGTGGTACTGCTCGGCCAACCGCGACGAGAAGGTGTACGCCGACCCGTTCACCTTCGACGTGCGCCGACCGCTGCAACCCAACCAGGTGGGCTTCGGCGCCGGCGGCCCGCACTTCTGCCTGGGCGCCAACCTGGCCCGCCGCGAGATCTCGGTGATGTTCGACGAGATCCGCCGCCGCCTGCCCACGCTGCACACCGTCGGTGAACCCGACTACCTGCAGAGCAACTTCATCAACGGCATCAAGCGCCTGCGTTGCGCGTGGTGAGCGCGCTCGGCTGAGCCTGCGGGCTCAGACCGTACGCGCGTTGGCGGGCAGATGCTCGACGTCCGACAAACGGCTGAGCGCGAAGGTGTGGCCATCGCCCATCTCCCAGCTGGTGAGGCGGGTGATGCTGGAGTGCATGGTGACGAAGCGGTCCCACTCCCACGGCACCGGGTCGAGGCCCAGCAGCTGGCACAGGAGCACGCCGTTGGTGCCCGAGTGGGCGACGATCACGATGCGCCGATCGGGGTCGTCGAGATGCCAGACGGGAAGGGTCTGCTTCGAGCGATACATGCCGCGCTCGGCCCAGTACGCAGTGGCACCCTCGCGGACGCGCTCGACGAACTCGCGAGGCGGTTCGCCACCACCCTGTACGCCGTTCCAGCGGTCCTCCGCTGCCCGGGAGCGCTCTTCGGCGTAGGCCACGCGCATGATCTCTGCGGGGCTGCCGTGCCAGTCGGGTTCGCGAATCTCCTCGAGGAACGACTCGATCACTTCGTCACGACCCAGACGACGCAACAAGGGCGCCGCGGTCTGACGCGCACGCCGCAACGGCGACACGATGATCTCGTCGTAGACGTCCCCGGCCAGCACCTCGCCGGTGCGCTCTGCCTGCAGTTCGCCCAGTTCGGTGAGCGGCGGGTCGACGACGTTGAGGCCGTCGCGCACCCATTCTGGTTGTCCGTGGCGAATGAGGATGATCTCCATGGTGCAACCGAGCGTAGAGGTGTTCGGGCAGTATCGTCGGCGCCGTGGAGACCTCGACGACCCCCGGCTGGTACCCCGACCCCGCCGGTCGCTACGAGTTCCGCTACCACAATGGGGTGCGCTGGACGGCCGACGTTTCGGCCAACGGCCAGCGCTATGTCGAGCCTGCCGCACCCCCTGGACCAAGTGCACCCGCACCCACAGCCACCCCACCGAAGGGCAAGAGCGGGATGGCGATCACCACGTTCGTGCTGGGCATCTCCAGCGTGTCGTTGGCGTGGTTGCCGTTCGTCTTCGTGGTCGCCGCCGTCGCCGCCGTCGTCGGTCTCGTCTTCGGCATCGTCACGCTCCGTCGCCGCAAGCCCGGCCGCACAATGGCGATGTGGGGCACCGTCCTGTCGATCCTCGCGCTCCCCCTGTGCATGGTCGGTTACGCGTTCACCCACACGGTGATCGACAAGCTGGAAGACCCGGGCGCGCACCTCACGCACATCACGCGCTGCGAGCTCGATGGCCGGCTGCTGGCCGAGGGAACGATCGACAACCTCACCGACGTCAACCGCTACTACGAGGTCACCGTCGTCTGGCGAGCCGACGACGTCGTGCTCGGGCGCACCACCGTCCTCGTGGACGATGTCGGGGCGAACACCTCTGCCCCGTTCGTCGCCACGGCGGCGGCACCCAGTGGCGCCACCAGCGACGTGCAGTGCACCGTCGAGTCAGTGAAGAACAACCTGCCCTAGCCAGCTGACCTCAGCTGGAGCTGGTGGCTGCTACCCAGGCGTCGTACAGCCGCGAGTAGACACCGCCCGCTTCCACCAACTCGGTGTGCGTGCCGTCCTCCACCAGACGACCGTGGTCCAGCACCAGCACGCGGTCGGCGCGGGCGGCGGTGGACAGGCGGTGAGCGATGGCGATCGTGGTGCGACCCTTGGCCAGCTTCTCCAGCGCACGCGCGAGGCGCACCTCGGTGAGCGCGTCGACCGAGGAGGTCGCCTCGTCCAGCAGCAACACGGCGGGGTCGACCAGTGAGGCGCGCACCAGCGCGACCAGCTGGCGTTCGCCGGCGGAGAGTTGCGAGCCGCGCGGACCGACCTCGGTCTGGATGCCGTCGGGCAGCGTGTCCAGCCAGTCGCTGAGGTCGAGGTTCGCGACTGCCGCCTCGAGGTCCGCGAGCGACAACTTCGGGCGGGCGAACGACAGGTTGGCGGCGATGCTGCCTTCGAACAGGAACGGCTCTTGCGGCACGACGGTGATGCGCCGGCGCAGGTCGTCGTTGGCCACCCGCGTGAGGGCCACTGCGCCGACACTGACCGTCCCCGCGGTGGGGTCGGCAAGGCGGGCGATGAGACGACCAAGCGTGGTCTTGCCCGAACCGGTCTCGCCCACCACGGCCACCTGCTGCCCGGCAGGAATGTGAGCGCTGACGTTCATCAGCACCGGCGGCTCGTCGGTGTCGCCGCGGGTGCGGTAGCTGAAGTCGACCCGGTCGAGGTCGACGGCCAGCGGCCCTGCGGGAAGGGCGATGGGGATCTCCGGTTCGGGTGGGCCGATGGGAATCTCCAGGACGCCCAGCACGCGGCGCATACCGGCCACCGCCGTCTGCGTGTTGTCCAGCACCTCGGTGAACTCGGCGATCGGCTCGAGGAAGCGGTACGTGAGGAACACGAAACCCACCAGCGCGCCCGCCGTGAGGCCACCACCTGGGCCACGCAACACGCCGACGCTGACCACGGCCGAGACGGTGAGTACGCCGAACACCTCGCCCGAGGGGAACAGGAAGGCACCGATGGTGCCGGCACGGATGAACGACTCGCTGCGCTCCTTGCTGGCCTTCTGCACCTTGCGTGCGTAGTGCGGGCCGGCTTCGTAGGCGCGCAGTGTTTCGGCGCCCGACACCAACTCGGCGATCTGGGTCATCACCACGGCGTTGCGGGCGCGGCCGACGTCGTAGGCCTTCACCAGGTAGCTCTGCACGCGGCGCAGTACGTAGGCCAGCGGCGCGGCGACGATGAACGCCACCACGGCCAGCATCCAGTCGTAGGCCAGCATCACGCCCGCGACCAGCAGCATCAGCGTGCCGTCCAGCAACCAGGCGATGCCGCCCCACTGGAAGAACTGGGCCAGCGTCTCGACGTCGCTGGTGACGCGTGCAACGAGCGCGCCCTTCCGCTCCTCGCTGTGGTCCGCCAGGCTGAGGCGGTGAATGTGCTCGAACAGGCGCACTCGCAGCCCGTACAACGCCTCCTCGCTGCGTACGCCGAGGCGGTAGACGGCGGTGCGCTGCGCCCACGTGGCAATACCGATGACCACCACGGCGATGGCGGCCAGCCAGGTGACGATCGCAACATTGACCTGGTCGTGGCGGAAGCCGCGGTCGATCGCCTGCTGGATGAGGATCGGGATGACGACGCGCCCCGCCGCACCCACCATGGCCAGCAGCAGCGTGAGGCCCAGGCCGGTGCGCAGTGCGGGCGCAGCGCGTACGCCGCGGCCGATGGTTTCGACCGCGCTCCAGCGCCCCACGGGCATGTTCGGCGTCGGTTCGCTCATGGCTGTGCTCCACTTTCCATGGCGGCGCGGTCGTGTTCGAACGCTTCGATCAGGCGGCGGTAGGCGGGGACGCGCTCCATCAGGTCGTCGTGCAAACCGTGAGCCACCACGGTGCCACCGTCGAGGAACAGCACGTCGTCGGCGAGCGCGATGGTGGAGGGTCGGCTGGCCACAGCGACCACGGTGGTGGTGCTGAGCGCGGCCCGCAGATTGGCCAGCACCTTGGCCTCCGTCGTGGGGTCGAGAGCGGACGTGGTGTCGTCGAGCAGCAGGACCTCCGGGCGCCGCACCAGCGCGCGGGCCAACGCGATGCGCTGCCGCTGCCCACCGGAGAGACCGACGCCGCGCTCGCCCACCTCGGTGTCGGCGCCGTCGGGAAGGTCGTGCACGAATGCGGCCTCGGCGACGCTGAGCGCGGTGTCGATGTCCTCGGTCGTCACGTCCAGCCCGAGCGCGATGTTCTCGCGCACTGAGCCAGCCATCAGGAACGGCTCTTGGAACACCAACCTGACGCCGCCATTGGGCACGGTGACCGAGCCGCCGGTGGCCGGCACCAGGCCGGCGATGATGTGCAGCAGGGTGGTCTTGCCGGCCCCCGTGGCGCCCACGACAGCGGTGGTGCGCCCACCCAGGATGTGTGCGTTGACACCGGTGAGCACTTCCCGCTCGCCGTCATGGGTGAAGTGCACGTCCTCCAACTCCACGCTGCTGTCGGCTGCATGCTGCAGGGTGAGCGCAGGGTCGGGCACCAGCGGCTGGTCGAGCAGGCTGCGGATGCGACCCCAACCGGCCATCGAGTGCGGCACCTCGGAGAGCATGAAGCCGAACAAGCGCAGCGGGAACACGAGCAGCGTGAACAGGTACACCACGCTGGCGACGTCGCCGACGGTCATCGCCCCGGCGCGCACGCGGTAGGCGCCGGCCACGACCAGCACGACCGTGGCCGCGGTGGGGATGCCGTCGAGCATGCTCTCGAATGTGCTGCGGACCCGTACGGCTTGCAGGCGGGCCTGGCGCAGGCGGCTGGCGATGACCGCCAGACGCTCGGTCTCGCGGCGCTCGGCGCCGAACGACTTCACGACCGCGACCCCATCGAAGCTCTCGTGTACCGCAGCGCTGAGACGCCCGAGTTCGTCCTGTGCGGCCTCGAAGAACTTGTCGACCTTCTTCTGGTAGTGCACGTTCATCCCGATCACCAGCGGGAACACGCAGATGGCGCCGAGGCCCAGCCAGATGTCGGTGAGCAGCAGCAGCACCGTCGAGAACACCACCATCACCGCGACGCCAGTGGTGAACGGCAGCGGCGACAGCACCGCGGTGGCAGCCTCGGCATCGACGCCGGCGCGGGTGATCAGGTCGCCCGTGCTCTGGCGGCGGTGCCACGGGATCGGCTGCTCGGCGAGACGGTCGATCACCTCTGCGGAGATGGAGTCGGTGGAGCCCCAGACGGTGCGGCCGGCCCAGGTGCGGCGCACGACCACACCGGCGGCGCGCACGATGCCGATCAGCACCAGCAACGCGAGCACACCCACGACCGTGCCGGCCTTCACCGAGCCTTCCTCGAAACGCGGTTGGATGACGTCGTCGGTGATCATCCGCACGACCGATGCGGAATATGCAGTGCACGCACCGAACACCGCGGCCCCGCCGACGGCCGTGAAGAACTGGCGCTCGTGGTGGCGGATGACGTTGCGCACGAGGTGGAACGCCTGCCGCATGCGGCCGCGCTCGGCCGGAATGTTCGTTCCATCCCCCATGGGTCAGATTGTGGCAGCGTCGACCGGCCCGATGCGACGGAAATACGGGGTCGTCGGTCACTCGCCCTTAGCCTGGACCTCATGCAGCAACTCGACCTCGCTCTTCTCGGCCTGCGCGTGGTGTTCGGTGTGTTCCTGGCCGCGCACGGCATCAACAAGGTGTTCGGCGGCAACGGGCTGCAGGGCACCGCCCGTTGGTTCGGCTCCATCGGGATGAAGTGGCCGATGTGGCAGGCGCGCATCGCCGCCGCCACCGAGATCGGTGCTGGTCTGTTGTTCGCCGCTGGCTTGCTGACCTCGCTGGCAGCCGCCGGGATGGTGGCCGTGATGTTCGTGGCCATTTGGACTGTGCACTGGAAGGTCGGCTTCTTCGTCTTCAAGCCGAACCAGGGCTGGGAGTACTGCGCGTCCATCCTGGTGGTCGCCCTGTTCGTGTCCACCACCGGTCCGGGCCGCTGGTCCGTGGACCGCGGCATCGAACTGGACTGGTTCCGCGACTGGCGCGGCCTGATCGTCACCGCCCTGCTGGGCTTCGGCGGCGCGTTGGCGCAGCTGGCCGTGTGTTACCGCCCGGGCCGCACCCAGCCTTCGCCCTCCACGTAACGGCGGATCACCCGCGCCGGCGCACCGACCGCCACGCTGTACGACGGGATCTCGCCGGTGACCACGGAGTTGGCACCGATGGTGACGTGCTCCCCGATGCGCGCACCCGGAAGCACGACCGACCCGAACCCCAACCACGAGCCGTTGCCGATGACCACACCTTGTTCGGGCTGAGTCTGCTGCGAGATCGGCTTGGTGATGTCCTCGTACCCGTGGTTCTGGTCGGTGATGTACACGTGGTGGCCGGTCCAGACGTCGTCGCCGATGTCGATGGAGAAGTGACCGACGATGCCGCTGCCCTTGCCGATGAGGCACCGGTCGCCGATGCGCACCACCGGGTCGGAGAGGCACTTCTGGCCCGGCACCATGCCGGCGGACAGAGTGGCGTCCTTGCCGATCATCGTGCCTTCACCGATGTGGATGTAGTGCTCGTTGAAGATCGTGTTGTGGGGGAAGAGGATGATGCTGCCCGCCCCGAACTTGCCGAACCGCTTGCCGCTGGCGTCGTTGGGGCCGATGGCAGCAACTCGGCAGGCCCACTCCCAGGTACGGCGGATCCACTCGCCGCCGATGCGGTAGCCGGTGGCCCGAGCACGGTTACGGAAACGGCTCATGAACAGCGACCATACCTGGCACGTCGGTAGCATGAAGGGCTGAACTCGGCCGCCGGCGGCGCGGCCCCATCGGAACGAGACCACACCAATGTCCACCACCGTGAAGCACCCCGTGATGAAGGGCTGGATCGTCCATTGCGTGACCGCCTTCGGCGCAGTCTGCGGCATGTTCGGCCTCATCGCAGTGGCCGACGGCGACTCCAAGGAAGCCATCCTGTGGCTGGCGATCGCGATGATCCTCGACGGCATCGACGGCCCGGCCGCCCGCGCCTGGGCGGTCGAGACGCACGTCCCGCGCATCGACGGTTACACGCTCGACCTGATCGTCGACTTCGTCACCTGCATCGTCATCCCTGTGCTGTTCCTGCACCGCTTCGGCATGCTGCCGCACAACTGGTCGCTGGTGATCGGCGCGTTCGTGCTGTTCATGTCGGCGCTGTGGATGTCGCGCACCGACCAGATGACCGACGACCACTTCTTCAACGGGTTCCCGTGCGAGTGGAACATGATCGTGCCCACGCTGTTCCTGTTGAACGCACCTCAGTGGTTCACCGGTGTGGCCTGCGTGCTGCTGGCGCTCACTCAGCTGACCAGCTGGAAGTTCCTGCACCCCATGCAGGTGAAGCGTTTCCGCCCCATCACCGTGGGCGTGATCGTGGCCTGGCTGGGCATCATGCTGGCGATGACCGCCGACCTGCCGCACCGCAACGAGGTCGGCAGGTACATCATCATCGCCTGCCCGCTGTACATCGTCGGCGTGGGCGTGTGGCGCACGCTCACCGGTGATTCGCGACCGGCCGCGGAGATCGCTGCCGTCGAGGCGTCCACCGGGTCGTGAGCCGCAGCGGCTGCATCACCGACGTACCCGGCATTCGTGTCGGGCACGCACAGCGGGTGGGCAGTGGTTGGTGCACCGGGACGACGGCGGTGCTGTTGCCCGCGCACACCACCGCAGGGGTGGACGTGCGCGGTGGCGGGCCAGGTACACGCGAAACGGATCTGCTCGGTCCGCTGGCCACCATCCCCCACGCCCACGCGTTCTGCCTC
>CAZREK010000062.1:0-10053 GCA_964598965.1 uncultured Bifidobacterium sp.
GGTTGCGCACGAAGTGCTCGAACGCGGCCTCGGCCCACGGGGTCACGTCGAGGTGCTCGTGCGGGCAGGCACCGGCGAGGTGGCAGGCCATCACATTGCGCACCGTGTCGCCGCAGGCTTCACGGCTGGTGAGGCCGACCGCGCCGATGCGGCGCATGACCTCCGGCAGCCGGGTGAGTTCGATGAAGTGGAACTGCAGGTTCTGACGAGTGGTGATGTGCCCCCAGCCGCGGGAGAACTCGTCACCGATCTGCGCCAGCGCGTCGAACTGCTCAGGTGTGATCGTGCCCGCGGGCAGCTTCACGCGGATCATCTGGTTGGTGCCGCCTTGGCGTTGACCGTACACGCCGTTGTTCAGGCGCATCACGCGGAAGACGTCCTCGGGGATGTCACCGGCCAGGTAGCCGGCGATCGCCTGCTCGAAGCGCTCGATGTCGCGCTGCTGCTCGGCGTCGAGATCGCGGGCCGCGGGAATGATCGGTGTGGCACCCAAGGTCGACTCCAGACGAATTGGCGGATAAAGCCGATTAGTTAGGTCGACTTTAGCCGGTCAGCGCCCGGGTTCCTCGCCGAATTCCCGCAGAGCATCGTGCAGCGCCGCCCGCAGCCGGCGAGCCTGCTCCGAGGAAAGGTGGGCCACCAGCCCGGTTCCGGCGCGACCCGGCGGTTCGAGGGTCAGCACGACACGCGGCTCGGCGTCGTCGTAGTCATCGCTGACCGCCACCGCCCAGGACAACGGAGTGGCGTCCTCCGCGCCCGGGGGCAGCTGTTGCGCGCCCAGCGGCTGATCGTCGATCGAGCGGCGCATCAGGCGGCTCGACCGGCACCGGTGTGCCGGGTTTGCCAGCGGCGGGCGAACACGACGACGAACCCGACGATCGATGCAACCATCACTGCGATCACCGCAGCAGCGCCCTGGTGCGACACCGGGTGGTGGACGAGCAAGACGATCATCGAGGCGACCGCGAGGCACCACACACCAACCGTCACTCGCGCGGCGAAGTCCTCGAGGCGGGTGAGGCCGCGGTCACGGCTGACGGCGTGCTCCGCCGCCCCCTCGCTGCGCAGCATGCTGTCCAGCCACCGCACGGGCGACGACACCACCACCAGCACGGTGGGAGCCCACAGCAGCAAGGTGCCGGCGATCCAGCGCTCGTCCGCAGCGGAGATGGTGGACTGCGCATTGACCGCACCGGCGCAGGCGAAGGTCGCTCCGGCGGTCACCACCACGACCAGCAGGGCCTTCACGTAGCGCAACACGATCATCTGCAGCTTCAGCATGTGCCGCACGATGCCGTACTCGACCTTCACGACCTCGGCCACGAGGCTGCGGCGGCGGGCAGCGGCCAGGTCGAACAACGCCTGGGCGCGGGCGCGGTCGGCGGCGTCGGCATCGGGCGCATCCTTCACCGAGCGATCCAGGCCGGGGTACGCACGCAGCTGTTCGTCGATCCGGCCTCTCGCGCGAGCGTTGCCTGGCACCAGTAGCCGCATGGCCCGCTGCGCCTCGAACAGCTCGGTGTAGCGCTCGTTGGTGGCGGCGGACAGTTCATCGGTGGACAAGCGAATGCCGGTGAGCGTGAACCGTGGGGTGAACACCTCCACCCCGTCGTGCTCGAAGTGATTCGAGTGAAAGTAGAAGCGGGTGAGCTCGACGATCACCAGCCACAGGACGGCAAGCGCAAGGGTGATCGCCGACAGCACACCGACCACCAACAGGCCACGAGACCACGACACCGGCCCCTGGACGAGCGCGCGCAGCACATTCATCACGGCGTCGCGCTCCACCGCGGGTAGCAGCACGAGAATGCCGGCGCCCGACAGCAAGGCCGTTGCCACACGATGCATCGTCGACAGCCGCACCTCGCTGCGCTGCAGGAAGGCGCGCATCGCCGCCTTCTCGTCGGCGGTCGGTTCGGGCACCACGTCGTCGCTCACGACCACACGCTATCGCCGTGCCTGCGACCGCTCCCGGCACCGGCCCGGGTATTCCGTTCTCCCCGACGGGTACTACCGTTGAGCCTGACTCCTCGACTGACGAGGCACTTCGCAATGACCGCCCACAGCACTCACCACGATGTGGCATCCGATGCGCTGCAGCACATCGGCGACCTCGTGTACGTCGTGCGACTCCGGCCGACCGTGGCCGTCGAGTACCTGTCGCCGTCGATCAGCGAGATGCTCGGCTACGGGTTCGACGGCGCAGAGGTCGGGTGGGCGAGTCTGCTCGACCGTGTTGATCCTCGCCACCGGGACAGAGTCGCCAACCAGGCACGCTTCGTGTCCCAAGGTGAGCAGGAACTGGAGTTGCGCCTCGTCACTCGGGACGGTGAGCCACGCTGGACGAGCCACCGCTATCGGGTCATCGAGCGCTCCGACGGATCGATCGCAATGTTCGGCACGGCACGAGACATCGACCAGCAGCACCACGACCGCGAACGTCTACACCGGTTGGAGGAGCAGTATCACCTGCTCGCGGAGTACGCGACCGACATCGTCTACTTCGCCGGCCCGGATCGCCTGGTCCGCTGGGTGTCGCCCTCGCTGACCGAAGCGTTCGGTTGGGAACCCGAGGACCTCATCGGGCGCAGTGTCGCCGAGTTCATCCACCCCGTCGACCGGGAAGAGTCCGAGGGCAGCCGTACGAGGCTGTACGCCCCCGAGCCATCCGGCTTCTCGATCCGCCAGTACCTCATGCGGGTGCGCACCAAAGACGGCCAGTACCGCTGGGTGTCCGGCCGCGCAACCCCGGTGTTCGCCGATGATGGGTCGATGCTGGGCGTCGTCAACGGCATGCGCGATGTCGACGACCTGGTGGCCAGCCGCGAGGCTGCCCGTGCCGAGCGAGCAACGCTGCGCGCAGTCATCGACTCGATGCTGGACCCGCATGCTCTGATCCGGCTGATCCGTGACGGTGACGGGCGGCCCGTCGACGTCGCGTTTGTCGACGTGAACCCCGTCGGGTGCGCCTGGCTGGGCCGCACGCACGAGGAGCTGGAGGGCACTCGCCTCTCGGATCTCAACCCGGAGTTCGGCCGCGAGGAGGTCATCGCCGCTGTGGCAGAGGCCATCGAGTCGGGCACCGCGGTCGTCGTTGATGACATCCCGTTGGAGGTCCTGCCCGGCCACGGCCAGCGCTACCTCGACATCCGCGGCGTACCCATCGACGACACCATGTCGGTCACCATCCACGACAGCACCGAGCGCCATGCGACGGCTGCCGCGCTGGCCGAGTCCAACCGGCTGTACTCCGTGCTGGCCGAGCACGCCTCCGACGTGGTGTCACTGGTGCGCAGCGACGGCATCGTCGAATGGATCTCCCCGTCGATCCGCTCGGTCATGGGCTGGGCGCCGGCGGAGATCGTGGGCACTGCGGTCACCGACCTCGTGCACCCCGACGACATGGAGCAGGTGCAGGAGCGGCATGCGCTGCTGCGTCAGGGCCTGCCGCAGCATTTCGAATGCCGCATGCGCGCCGCGTCCGGCCACTACCGCTGGTTCTCCTTCACATCGCGGCCAGTGTTCGACGCCAGCGGTGCAGTCAGCGGACGAGTGTCCGGCTGGCACGACATCAACAACGAGATGGAGGCTCGTCTGCGACTGGCGGAGAGCGAGCAGCGGAACCGGCTGGCGATGACCAATGCCCCGACGGGCATGGCGCTGCTCGACAGTTCGCATCACCTCGTACAGGTGAACCGTGCGCTCACCCAGATGGTTCGCCTCACGGAGGACGAGTTGCTTGGGCGCGCGCTGCGCACGCTGTTCGATCCGGCAGATGCTCATGTCGTCGACGATGTCCTGCGCGACACCGCGCTCGCGGGCGTCGGCGAGGGCGAGTTGCGCTTGTTCACCGGCGGTCACGCCGCCGTGTGGGTGGCCTTCTCGCTGGCCGCCTTTGACCACGACCAAGGCCCGGCCCGGATCGTGGCGCAGTTCGTGGACATCACCGCGGCCCGTCAGGCGAGGGATCAGCTTCGCCATCAAGCGACGCATGACACGCTCACCGGCCTTGGGAACCGCCGCGATCTGCTGAGCAAGGCCGCAGCCTTGGCGGGCCACGTCACGCGCGACGCGATGCTGGGCGTGTTGTTCATCGACGTCGACCACCTGAAGCAGATCAACGACCAGCACGGTCATGCGGCCGGTGACGAACTACTGGTGCAGACGGCCCAGCGCATCAGCGAGCACGTCCGGGCATCGGATGTCGTCGCCAGATTCGGCGGCGACGAGTTCGTGGTGCTACTTCCCAACCTGAGGTCCGCGGGCGACGCGGCGCGGATCGCCGATCAGGTGCTGATGGCGTGCAGCGAACCCATCGAACATCACGGCCATCGTCTGCAACCGACCGTCAGCATCGGTGTCGCGATCACCGACCGCTCCACCAGGCCCGCCGACGTGCTGCAACGCGCCGACGACGCGATGTACATCGCCAAGGAGGCGGGACGGAACCGAGTCGCGCTGAACGAGTGAGTTCGGGTCAGCGAACGCGAATCGGCAGCACGCGCCGGCGACGTGACAGCACGATCATTCCGCCACCGAGCAACAGTGCCGCGGCGCCGGAAGCAACCAGGGGGCCGGTTGCCGCGCCGGTGACAGGTTCCTCCACCACTGGAAGGTCGACGCCGACGTAGAGCACCAGGTTGAAGGTGTGGCACCCCAGGGAAGCACCACCGTTCGTCGGATCGGACCCGCACAGCTGCACGTGGAAGGTGGCGATGCCGACGAAGAGGGCGGGCGCATGATCGATGATTGCCGCGTCGATGAAGGAGTCGGGCTCGCCGTTGACCGCGGGGAATGACAAGACCGGATCGGATCCAGCCTGGAATGGCACCGAACTGTCGACCGTGAGCTTCAATTCGACGTCGGACATCGTCATTGTCGGCGGGAGACCGGGTGACGTCGGCCCCATGTACAGCCCGGGCAGTGGGAAATGGCCGTAGCTCTTCACCCCAGCCTCGACGTGCTGGGGCGGCGGGTCAGGCGGGTAGTACGGCCCGCCGCGCTCGCTGTCGTGGTGCTGAACACCAGCGAGCAGCAAACCATCATGCACGCCACCACAGCGACGCTGAACCCACGCTTCATCCGAATTACTCCCCGTCGATCGCAGGCACGATAGCGGCGTCAGCGCACCGGCAGGGGTACCAGACGGCGTCGCCGAGAGATGACCATCAAGCCGCCACCGAGCAACACGGCTGCAGCACCGGCGGCGACAAGACGCCCGGTGTCCGCGCCGGTGTCCGGAATCGGCACACCCACGTAGAGGACGAGCGAGTAGGTGTGGCACACAGGTGGGTCGGTGCTGGGCGAGGGCTTGACGCAGAGGGTGACGAACGCAGTGGCGATGCCGACAAACGGGTTGTCCGGGTCCACGTTCTTCAGCCCGAACTCCATCGTGCTGTCGGGTTGGCCATCGGCCTTGGGCGGACCCATGACCGGATCGGCAACGTCATCCGGAAGGTCGTCGGTGACCTTGATCTCGCGCTCGACACTCTCGGGCTGGCCCGGTTCGCTGAAGCCCAGATACAGGCCCGGCAGCGGGAACAGCGCGAAGTGACCGTCCCCCGGCTCCACGTACATCGGCGGCGGATTGGGTGGGAAGTACGGGCCGGTGGCGTGCACGATGCCGCTGCCCGCCAGCAACGACCCCACCACCACGGCGACGACTGCGACAGCCGCGCTGAACTTGTGCTGCATCCCCCACTCCCCCTTCTCGACCGCCGCAGGATATCCGAGCGCAGAAGCGGTACCGTCTCAGGCTGGTTCCCCCCGGAGACGACCATGACCGACGCATCCAACGACACCCCCAGCCCGCTCGAACCCAGCGCCGGCAACTTCGTGCGCGACCTCGTCATCGCCGACAACGCCGCCGGCACCTTCGGTGGGCGCGTGCAGACCCGCTTCCCACCGGAACCCAACGGGTACCTGCACATTGGCCACGCCAAGGCGATCACGGTGGATTTCACGATCGCACAGGAGTTCGGCGGCATCTGCAAGCTGCGCTTCGACGACACCAACCCGATCACCGAGGAGACCGAGTACGTCGACGCGATCGTGGACGACGTGCGCTGGCTGGGTTTCGAGCCCGCCGCGGTGGTGTACGCCAGCGACTATTTTGAGACCCTCTACCAGTGGGCCGAGCACCTCATCACCACCGGCTTCGCCTACGTGGACGATCAGGACGGCGACACGATCAGCGCCCAGCGCGGCGGCTACGGCAAGCCCGGCATCGAGAGCCCGTTCCGCAACCGCACCGTGGAGGAGAACCTCGACCTGTTCCGCCGCATGCGTGCGGGCGAGTTCCCTGACGGCAGCCACGTGCTGCGCGCCAAGGCCGACATGCAGCACGACAACATGCAGCTGCGCGACCCGATCATGTACCGCATTCGCCACGAGCATCACCACCGCACGGGCGACGACTGGTGCATCTACCCCACCTACGACTGGGCGCACGGCCAGAGCGACGCGATCGAGGGCGTCACGCACTCGCTGTGCACGCTGGAGTTCGACAGCCACCGCGCGCTGTACGACTGGTACCTGGAGCACTGCCCGCTGCCCGGTGACCAGCCGCGCCAGACCGAGTTCGCCCGCCTCGAGCTGACGTACACCGTCACGTCGAAGCGCAAGCTGCTGCAGCTGATCAACGACGGCATCGTCGATGGGTGGGACGACCCGCGCCTGCCCACACTCCGCGCGCTGCGCCGCCGCGGCTACCCGGCCACCGCCATCCGCAACTTCTGCGAGTTCATCGGCGTGGCCAAGACCAACAGCCGCCATCAGATCGAGATGCTCGAGTGGTTCGTGCGCAATGAGCTCAACCGCACCGCGCTGCGCCGCATGGCAGTTCTGCGTCCGGTGAAGCTGGTCATCACCAACTGGCCCGCGGGCCACAGCGAGTGGGTGACGCTGCAGAACAACCCGGAGAACGCGGACGACGGCACCCGCGAAGTGGAGTTCACCGGCGAACTGTTCATCGAGGACGACGACTTCAAGGCGGAGGCACCGCCGAAGTACTTCCGCCTCACCCCCGGCGCGGAGGTGCGCCTACGTGGCGCGTACTTCGTGAAGTGCACCGGCTACACGCTGAACGCGGACGGCACGGTGGCCGAGGTGCAGTGCACCTACGACCCGGAGACCAGTGGCGGCAACGCGCCTGACGGTCGCAAGGTGAAGGCCACCATCCACTGGGTCAGCACCGCCCACGCGGTCGACGTCACCGCCGCGCTGTACGAGCGGCTGTTCGACGCGGAGGTGCCGGGCGAACGCACCGGGGATCCGTTCGACGACCTGCACACCAACTCGCGCGAGATCGTGCACGGCAAGGCCGAGGCCGCGCTGGGCCAGATTGCCCCCGGCCAAGTGGTGCAGTTCGAGCGGCTGGGCTATTTCGCCCACGACGGCGAGCAGCACATGCTGTTCCACCGCACCGTCGGACTGAAGGACGAGTGGGCCAACGTCCAGAAGCGCGGGAAGTAGCGCTCAGCCGGCGGCCACGGCGAACGTGATCGCACCGAGCTGGGCTTCCTCCTCGGCGCTGAACGATCCGTCATGGACCACGAGGATGTATGACGAGCCGTCATCACTGGACAGCTCACCGCACGTGATGGTGCCTTGAGGGCGCTGGTAGGTGCGCGCGGGCAGCCCGGCGACGAAGCCGGCGTCGACACCGGGGTCACCGACATCGGGCAAGAGGCCGGCAGCGCCCTCGGAGCAGAAGGCGACATTGCCGCTGACGCTGCGGGCGACGATCACGGCCGAGCCGTGCGTCAGCCACACCGACTCGGCGCCGTCCGCGACCTCCTGTTCGGCCCGCCAGCCCTTGCGGACGGCAACATCGACACGTAGTGGGCGGTGCGGGTCGGCGGGGTCCGACTTGGCGACGGCGATCACAGCGATCACGGCGAGCCCGATCGAGAGCAGCGGCAACACGACCGAAGACGCGCGCGGTGCACCGGTGCGGTTCGAGTCGGGTTCCCTGCGAATTCTGTCCGGGTCGGTGGCGAGCAGCTCCACCAGCACCAGCGGACCCGACAGCACCAGGAACACCAACAGCTCGGTGCCGCCGCTGGTCGACTCGCCCACGTAACCGCTGATCAAACCGGCGGTCAGTAGGACCAGCAGGAACCCGGTGACGGCCAGCGAGTGCGCCCCCCTGGCGGGGCGACCGCGCGTCTCAGCGCTCCCCCGCACCAGGCCGAAGGCCAGTGGAATCACGAGACCCAGCTGGAAGTAGCGGTTCTGGATCGCGGTCGCGATCATCGCCGCGACGAACGTGGCAAGCAGCACCACGAGCTGCAGACGCACCACGCGCGCAGGTTTCAACAGCGATCTGCCGAACAGCACCGCCAGCGTCGCCATCGCCACGGCCACCAACATCACTTGGTCCGCCGTCGCGACTGTGATGTCGGTGAAGAACGAGTCGATGCCGCGATGCTGCAACACGATCTGAAGACCGGGCAGCAGACTGATCACCGCGAGCGACAGCAGGAACACGGTCCTGTCGGAACGTTCGCCCTGTCGTCGCAACCACAGCCCCCAGGCGGCCGCTCCGAGCGGCACCAAGATGCTGCTCCAGACCTGCAGCCAAACCGCCCAGCCCCCCAAGTCAGCCACCAACCAGTTGCGCCAGCCACGCGAATCGAGGACCGGCTGGGTCAGCACCAGGAGGGCGCTCACACAAGCTGAGACCAGATGTCCCGAGATCAACAGGCCGCCTGCCGCCAGCAACGGACGCGTGAGACCGCGTTCGCTGACCGGCTGCGCTTCCGATCGGGCGATCACGAACACCGCCCACGCCGCAAAGGCTGCGGCGAGCAGCCATGGCTCGACGCCGGACTTCGACAGAGCCGGCAGGCTGCCGCGGAAGTCCGGTATCACGTCGAGGCGACCGATCACGAACAGGGCGGCTAGCATTGCGCCCAGCGCGAGCGCCAACGGTCGTCGAATCGGCAGCCCCACGCGCAGTGCTGCGCTTGCAAACGCGCCCTTCTTGTCGGCGAACTCGCGCACACCGAACACGGCGACGATCGCAACCACCCCGATCCCCATGGCTGCCGTCAGCACGACTGCTGATGCGGTGAACCATGGGCCGGCGTCCACGAGCTGAGCCGGGACCGCAAGAACGCCCGACGAGTTCGTCGTCGCGTGGCCGCCGGCTTCCACGACCTGGCTGCCCGCCTCCGCTGCATAGACCCACGCGACGATCGCCGGCGCTGCTGCAGCCAGCACCGTCGCTGCAAGTCGGCTGCGGCGGCCTCGGAACCAGCCGACCAGCGGCACCACGACCGCACACGCGATGGCCACTGCCGCAACGGAAGCCAGCCGATGGGCGACCGCCCAAGCCGCACCGGCGAAGGACGGGATCTCGTCCACCGCATCGCGAAGCGCCATCGACCATGCCAGCACTAGGAGCGCGCAGGCCGTGCCCACCACAGCGACAGCGACCAAGGCGAGAACGGGCCGGATGGTGCGGGCACCCGCGGCGTGCCACGTCAGCAACGCGGACAACACCGCCACGACCAGCAGCCCGACGAGCACCACCGACCTTGGAACATCGACGATCTCGCCCTCCAACGAGAGCAGAGGGGCCGTGGGGCCAGGAAACCACTGCCACGCCAACAGCCCGACGGTCGCGATCACGACCGCGACGATCGAGGCGACTGCCAACACGCGGCCGGGACGCGTCCCGTCGGAGATCATGACTCGACGATCACGCCAGTCGGCGGTGACCGCCTCGGGGTCCTCCACGATCATCGGCGGAGCTTAGGCACGACCAGGCGGCCCCCCGGACGGAGCGGGGCGACACTTGATGCCACCTCTCAGTTACCGCCGGAGGACTTACCCCCGAGGGTATGACTCTCGCCTCTGACGGCGGCCGTCGGACCACGCGCACAATCGGAATACCGGCCCCTCGCAAGGAGGACGACCGACCGCGAGCGCCGCCGGACCGACACCGGGAGGAACTGTGGTCTCCGATCAGGAAGTGTTCGAGTATCACGAGCGGCCGCGCCCCGGCAAGCTGCAGGTGACACCGTCGAAACCGTGCGTCACACAGCA